>JAFYCH010000100.1 GCA_017539765.1 Clostridia bacterium | reverse complement strand
AACAGCCATTTTTAACCAAAATTTTAACAAAATATAAATTTTCTTTGACTTTAATAAGTTTTAAAAACTTATTGTCGCAAACAAAATTTTTGCCGTCAAAAACAATTTTTTGATGAAACACGCCCGCTTCCGTATCACAAAAATAATAATTGAAACAGAGCGTTTTGTTTTCTGAAATCGTTATTTTTTTGGGGTTAGTTTTTGACACCATTACACCACAATCATTTATGGTTATTTTACAATCTTTTTGAGTAAAAAACACAAACTCTTTCATATCATATTTATATTGACAGTTTCAAAAAATAATACCAAATAAAATTATTGTATAGACTTATCAAAATAGTCAACAATTGTTTTGAGGTAAATATGAAAGCAAAATGGAAAGATGAAGAAATTGTAAAATTGTTTTCTATGATTGAAGAGAACAATAAAAAAAATTTAAGCACAATGCATAGTTTTAAGCAATATGCAAAACAATCCGGCAAAAACCCTTTGACCATCAGAAATTTTTACTACAGCCATTTAAAAGTGCTAAAAAATAACACATCACTCTGTCAAAAACTAGGAATAGATGTTTCAAAGCATAAAATACAAATCTTTGAACATTTTGATAAGATGCAAGAAAGTGAGCTCCTAGATAAAATTGCCGAATATAAAAAAAATGGCTTTTCAACGCGTAGTGCCTGCATGAAATTGTCTGATGGCAACGCAAAGCAAATGCTGCGTATTCAAAACAAACTAAGAAACATAACTCGCAAAACCAAGCAATCGACCACCAACTCTTTAGATAATTTAAAAACAAATAAGCAAATCTCAAAAACGGAAGACACAAAAGTTATTCAATTCCCTACAAATGGTTTTAATAAAAAAAGCAGACTAACTGATGATGAAATCAAGAGTTTGTTTATGGGACTTGTTAAACTTGTAAAGGAAAATGCAGATGCCGACAAAAAAGAAAAAGCAGAAAAATTTTTAGAACAGACAGAAGAAGAAAGGCGAAAAAGAATTGTTGAACTTGAACAAAAACAAACTGAAATAGAAACACTAAAACAACAACTAAACGAACTAAAAATAAAAAACAGCAGCCTAAATAAGCAACTTGAATTTTACAGAATTGAATATGTTCAGAAACTAGATTCAGCACCGAATTTGTAAAAAAACATTAATAAATGGTCAAAAAATACGCTAAAAATAGCATTTTTTTGATAAAATATCACAGTTTTTTAATAATTTTAAAAATTTAACAAATCAAATATATTTTTTATATTTGATTTTTTTGTGTGCAAAAATTAATTTTTTGTAATTAAATTTATTCTTGCAAAATAATATATAGTATGACAATTATTATAAGAAAAAAAATGATCTTGTTGTTTGCAGTTTTTTTGATTGTAATTTTTGGATTCAGTTTCTTCGCGACATCTGCAGTGCAAACAAATGTAGCCACTCCACTTGGAATTGTAATCGCAATTGACGCTGGTCACGGCGGCCCCGACGGCGGAACAGTCGGCACAAAAACAGGCGTTGTTGAAAGTGACCTAAATTTGATATATGCAAAAAAACTTACAAAGTATCTCGAAAGTTTGGGGATAACTGTTGTCAACACACGCTCATCACAAAAAGGCCTTTGCAAAGGGACTGAAGATGACTTTAAACTTGTTGATATGAAAAACCGCGTTGACATAATAAACAACAGCAATGCTCAACTTCTGATTTCTATCCACATGAACAAGTTTAGTAGCAGCAGTGAAAATGGTGCACAAGTATTTTTTAAACAAGATGATACAGAAAGCGAAAGGCTTGCAAGTGGAATTAAAGATATGCTTGTTGCAAACTTTGACAATGCAAGAAAACTAGTACTTGGCGGAGACTACTACATTTTAAACAACAGCAAAATGCCAGGAGTGATTGTTGAGTGCGGTTTTTTGAGTAATGAAACCGAAGAAAAACTTTTGCAACAAGAAGAATATCAAAATAAAATGTGCTACTCTATTTATTCTGGCATAATCAATTATTTGGAAATAATCAAATCAAAATAATAAAAGGAGATATTTATGGAAGAAAAAAATAACAATATTATTCAAAATTTAGATAATAAAACAAATAAAAATATTCCAAGCAAAGAAAATGTTGATAACTATAAATGTTTTGTTAGTGAATCAACAGAATTCCCACAAAACTTTCCACAACAAAACGATAACTTTGTTCCAGCGTTTCCACAAAAAAGATATCACTCTATGCTTTTAAGCACTCAACACTTAACCAAAAGAATATATCTCGAAATGCAACGCACCATTAAAAATTATGATGAACTGGAAAATATTGCGCCTCAAGAAGATAAAAACACAATAAACAATCTCAAAGACCAAATGGAGATTTTATCAATCGCAATTTTAAACATTTACAAAACAAATTACCCAAAATCAAGACTACCAATATTTAACACTTTCAGAATAAGATTGTCAGATGACTATAAAACCGCACTTAATCAAATGTATAACAGAGTTTATCACATTTTGGAACTAGCAAACAAACTTCTGCTTAAAACAAACAATGCAAATCAGCGCTCAACTTTAATTATTGTTGTTGCAAATTTAAAAAGCCAACTTAACACATTGAACAATTTAAAATAGCAGCAAAAGCTATTACAAATTTTATTAAAAATTAAAAAAATCAGGCGTTTTTGCCTGATTTTTTGCGTTTTTTATATGTTTTTTGTTATTTTTTTGACAAATTTTTACTTTTTCTTATTTTCAAAATATAACATTCTTAAATAGTGTTCATAAGAAATTTCTTTGTCAAATTCTTTTGTTTTGTTTATAACAATAACTCTGTTTGCAACAGTCTCTGTCACTTCTTGGTCGTGACTGGTAAACAAAATGCAACCTTTGAAATTTATCATTCCGTTGTTGAGTGCTGTGATACTTTCAAGGTCCAAGTGATTGGTTGGTTCGTCCATAATCAAAACATTTCCGCTGTTAAGCATCATTCTTGAAAGCATACATCTTACCTTTTCACCGCCAGAAAGCACCTTCGCTTTTTTAAGTGCATCATCACCAGAGAAAAGCATTCTGCCAAGCCAACCACGAAGATATGTTGCATCGTGTTCTTTTGAATATTGACCAAGCCACTCTACCAAATTTAGTTCGCAACCATCAAAATACTTTTCATTATTTTGAGGAAGATATGCTGTAGTTATTGTTTTTCCCCACTTAACTTCACCTGTATAATCTTCATCTTCACCAGCCAAAATATTAAAAAGTGCTGTTGGAATAAGTGCATTATCACTTAAAAATGTAATTTTGTCGCCTTTGTTAACAATAAAACTTACATTTTCAAAAAGACCTTTTTTTGTTAAGTTTTTGACTTCCAAAACTTCATTTCCAATATCTCTTGGCATGGCAAAATCTACATAAGGATATCTTCTGCTGCTTGGAACAATATCGTTGAGAGTGAGTTTTTCAAGTTCTCTTTTTCTGCTTGTTGCCTGTCTTGACTTAGATGCATTTGCAGAGAAACGTGCAATAAATTGTTTAAGTTCTTCTGCTCTTTGCTCCATTTTTTTGTTTTGGTCTCTTGCTTGTTTTTGAAGAAGTTGATTTGTTTCATACCAGAAATCGTAGTTTCCTACAAACATATTTATTTTTCCATAGTCTACGTCGCAAATATTTGTGCAAATTTTGTTAAGGAAGTGTCTGTTGTGGCTGACAACTATGACAAGGTTTTCAAAATCCAATAAAAATTCTTCAAGCCACATAACTGTTTTTGCATCCAAATTGTTTGTTGGCTCGTCCAAAATTAAAATATCAGGGTTATCAAACAAACTTTGTGCAAGCAAAATTTTAACTTTTATTTTTGGGTCAATATCAACCATAAGTTTGTTAAAAAGGTCGGAAGGTATGCCCATATTATTCAAAAGTGTTTCCGCATTGCTTTCTGCTTCCCAACCACCAAGTTCTGCAAATTCGTTTTCAAGTTCGCCAGCCTTTATACCATCGGCCTCACTGAAATCTTCTTTTGCATACAAAGCATCTTTTTCTTTCATAATTTCATAAAGACGCTTGTGTCCCATAAGTACTGTTTCAAGCGCAGTCTTGTCGTTGTATGCTTCTTGGTTTTGTTTAAGCACACTCATACGCTCGTTTGGGCTTATTGAAATCTCTCCACGGCTTGGTTCTAGGTCACCAGTAAGCAATCTTAAAAATGTACTTTTACCTGCTCCGTTTGCTCCAATAATTCCATAACAATTGCCCTTTGTAAACTTTAAATTTACATCGTCAAACAACTTTTTTCCGTCAAACTGAAGCATTACATTATTTACTTGAATCATAAATTCTCCTGTATATTTTTTTATTATTTTCATCAAAAATAATCAAAATTGTACTATTTTTGATGTATTTTTTGCATTTTTTATGCTATTTTTATTGTTTTTTATGTTCTTATCAAATCGCAAATTTTTTTACATCATCTAAAATTTGTTTTGCATCAAGTTCTTTTATTCCAAACTTAAACTTTCTTTCTTCTTGTTTTGTTTCGATATTTTCAACCTTTGCAAAACTTTGAAGAAGATTGAAAAATATTTCATCTTGCTCAGTTGCTTCTGCCAAAATTGTTGCAATGTTTTTGTCCTTTAATACAGCAGCACTTACTCTTATTAACATTGTAGCAAAACCAAGTTTTTGATATTCTTCTGAAGTCCAAATCAAATCCAAACTTGCAGTTATGTTACTCTTTTTTGAATAGATAACAAAAGATGCTGGTTCGTCAGATTCAAACAAAACAAAAATAAATACTTTTTTGTCTTGAATATATATGTCGCCATTTAAGTTATCTAAATAGTCCCTTGCATAGAATGTTGATACACTTCCCAAGACTTTGTTTAAGTAGTCATTTATTTGTTTGTTGTTTTGAATATAATCTTGGCTGTCATAGATGTCAATTTTTATTGAATTTGAAATTTGCAATTTTTCCATTTTTTTCTCCAACTTTGATATATTATCACAATTTGGCAATAATTGCAAGGAATAAACATATCAACAAAAAAAGCACCTTACGGTGCCTCATTTTGTTTAAATCAAATCGGCTATACTTATTTTCTTTGCAAATCAGCTAGATACTTTTCTTTTTTTTATTTTACTATTCGTTATTTTGATGCAGACCAACAAAAAAGCACCTTACGGTGCCGAGTTAGTCTATAAGCCGAGTTCTGTATTAGATGGTTATCTATCTAGGCATATTGTTGCCAATATGCTCAAGCGGTGTATGTGACAAAGCGAACAACTTATGTGTCAACTACCTTGCATCGGGTGGGGTTTGCAATGACGCCAGTTATCACTAACCAGCCGGTGAGCTCTTACCTCGCCTTTTCAACCTTACCACAAAAGTGGCGGTGTGTTTTCTGTTGTACTTTCCTTGAAGTCACCTTCACTTGCCGTTAGCAAGCACCCTGTTCTGTGATGCCCGGACTTTCCTCGTGAAAAATCACGCAACCATCTGGCTAACTCACTTATATTTTACACATTTTTTTGTCAATGTCAATACTTTGTTTATTTTTGCTTAAACAATATTTGATATTGTTTGCTTTAGTCTCTCTTTTTTGAATCTAAAATGTTATCTACTGCAATTGTAAGAGCCACAAAAAGTGGAGCGTCTTCTTCGCTTTCAATATCAAGTGTATAACTATCTCTTGCAATATTGAAATTCTTTGTAAGTGTTCCAATCTTTTTTCCGTTTTTGTTTATTGAAAGTTCCATGTTAGGAAATTGGAAAAAGCTGCCTGCAATTTCAATTTCGTCATTGTAGCCCATGATATAATAGGCATTTTTAAAATCCCAGTTTTTGCTTTGAACTTTTGCAATTTTTTCTTTTTCTGTATTGTAAATTAAACAATTTTTGCTAAACATTTGCCAAAATTTGTTTCTTACAACAAAAAGCAAATTACCTTCCATATCATAAACTTTCTTTTTGCGAGTTGGGCTGAACACCATACCCTTTACTCTATAAACCTGATTGCCAACTTCGTCTGTGACAAAAGAACCATCACCAAATGATATCAACTTATTTTTAATATATAATTTCATATTTTATCTCCTTTATAATAACACTACAAGTAAAACAACTGCAAGAACAAGCAAGGCGGCAAACGTGCAAATTTTGGTTATTTTTAATACTTTCATTCTCTTTTTTGCCTGTTCATCAACATACGCAACATTTTTTATTTCTTTTATGTCAGCATTGCTGTCAACTTTGAGAGCCTTTTCTAAACTTCTGACATAATTCATAGATATGTTTAATGTAGTAATTTCTTCAAGTTTAACTTCAAATTCACAATCAATGACAACACATTTTTTGTCTAATTTAAAATCAAAAATTCCAAACACACTCAAAAAGAAGAATAACATCTGCCACAAAAGCCATAGCTTGCTGTTAATTTCCAAATACTTTTTAATTTTTATATTTACTGTTGGGTTTTCTGTTTCATAAATAACAGCTTTGTTGCCAAATTTATTTTTTAATAAATTAACTTTTTTGTCATCAATTTTTATGTCTAGGCCTCTTGTGTTGACACCATTTATTTTCATATTTAATTTGTTCATTTAAACAGCACCCCCATCAAAGATAATATTGCAATGACAAGTGTCAAAACAGCAAATACGCTAGAGGCTACTATTCTGCCAACTTTCTTTTCTTTGTTTAGCAATGTAAGGGCTAATATTGATACAACACAGATTGCAAACGAAACGCATGAAACATAAGGCAAAATTTTGTAAATAAACTGTGTGATTGCCAGTCCGCTATCACTTATTTTTTCAAACCAACCCCACATTTTTCCTGCATCAGAGACAAGGTATATTACACCCACAGTAACTACTGTTAAAAAGAACAGCAAACAAAACAAAAGAACTACTGTAAGACCAGTAGCAATAATTGTAACAAACCCACCAAATGCCAAAGCAATTGTAAGAATTGATGCAAAGATCGCAAGATTGCTTAAAAGTATTGATAAATGAAAAAAATTTAAAGACAATATTTGTTTGGCTGCAGTGTTATCTTTTTGTGGCAATAATTCTTTGTTGGGTTGTTGCTCTTCTGGTTGTGATTCTTCCTGCAACAGTTCTTCTTGTGGTTGAGATTCTTGCTCTTGAACTTCTGCATTATCTTCCATATTTTCCTCCTTTTTTTAATAAAAATTTGGTTATTTGATTTGAATTAGTATATATTAATTTTTGCTTATTGTCAAAAAATTACAACAATGTTTAAGTTTTAAAAATAAAACAATATAATAATTTTTGTTTTTATATATTGAAAATATATGATAAAATATAAGTATGAATTATTTTATAGATTTTGACGGAACACTTTATGATACAGCAGAATTTAAAAAAGATATGCTAAACGCCATTGCAAAAACTTGTCATAAAAAAAACAGAGAACTTCAATATGAAAATATACTGTTTGATGTATCAGCTGCACTTAAAATAGGTTTGGACATCAATGGGCTTTGCGAATATATGGCAAATAAATATCACATTGAGAAAGTAATACTTGACAATGCAGTTAACAATGTTTTAGATGATGGAAAAAAATATATATATGAAGATTCTATACCATATTTGCTTAATTTAAAAAAAGAAGGTCACAATTTGTGTATGCTTACCTATTCTGCACAAAGCTCTGTCGAATTTCAAAAAAGAAAAATTATTGGTTCTGGACTAGACAAGCTGTTTGACAAAATAGAAATTACAACAAAACCAAAAGGTGAGTTTAAAACAGATTATAAAAACGCTGTTTTTGTTGATGATAATCCAAAAGAACTTTTAGGTCTATGCCAAAATAATCCGGCAAAAGTAATCAGAATAAAAAGAGCAAACGGAAAATATAGCAATATTCCACTTGATGCAAAAGTTGAAGAAACAACAAACCTGTTTGATTTGTTTGAACATGCCAATAGTAAACATAATATGACATGCTAAAACAATTTATAAAAAGGAGAAAAGATAAGTTAAAAGAGTGATATTATGACAATTTATGATTTTAAAGTTTTAGCACAAAATGGAGATGAAGTGAATCTTTCTAAATACGAAGGAAAAGTCTTGCTTGTTGTAAACACTGCAACAAAGTGTGGCTTTACTCCACAATACGACGCACTGGAAAATATGTATGAAGAACTTAAAAACCAAGGTTTTGAAATACTAGATTTTCCTTGCAATCAATTTTTTCATCAGGCTCCAGGAAGTGATGAAGAAATAAATACTTTTTGTTCTCTTAAATTTAACACAAAATTTACAAGATTTAAGAAGATTGAAGTAAAAGGTGACAATGCAGACCCACTTTATAAGTGGCTTATCACACAAAATGAAAAATGTAAACCACAATCAATAAAATGGAACTTTACAAAGTTTTTAATTAATCGTAAAGGAGAAGTTGTGGCAAGATTTGCACCAACAGACAAGCCGGAAAACTTTATTGATAGAGTTAAAGAAGAACTACAAAAATAAATTAATAGGATTTGGAAAATTTCCAAATCTTTTTTTAATAAAAAAATCAGCGATTTTCAAAAACCACTGAAAAGTTTTTTTGGTGCTCCACGAGGGACTCTAACCCCCAACACCAGGTTCCGAAGACCTGTGCTCTATACAATTGAGCTAGTGGAGCAAATGTATATTTTTATTATAATTTTATTTATATTTTTTGTCAAATATACTTTCTGTCTTATATATATTGTCTACTTTGGTTGTGATATAAAAATTTCCTATCAAATCAAAATATTCACCAAAGCGATTTTCTCGCACAGGATACTTTTTGTTACCAAAACAAAGTACCATGGCAAAACCGATATTTTTGTAATTTGGCTCAAAATAGTAATATTCAAGTTCCCCATTTTTTATTTTTTGTGTAATACGTGCGTGATAGTTATAATATGCCATACTCTATTTTTTGCAACATGAAAAATATTATTTTGTCACTTTGATATTTTGCCATAAAATGCTTTTAATCTTTTTGCAAAAACAAAATTTGTTGGTATAATTTTTGTATGATTTGTGACGTATGCCCAAGGCATTGCAAAATTGACAGGGAAAAATATTTTGGCTTTTGTGGAATGACTGAAAAGTTGAAACTTGCAAAGGCAGATATTTTTATGTGGGAAGAACCAGTTATTAGTGGCACAAACGGAAGTGGCGCAATATTTTTTAGTGGGTGCAACCTGAAGTGTTGCTTTTGTCAAAACTACGAAATAAGCCACAATAAATTTGGCAAAGAAATCTCAATTGAAAGACTAGTTGAAATTATGAAAGAACTGGAAAACAAAAATGTGCACAACATAAACTTTGTAAGCCCTACTCACTACTCCAATCAAATTTTGGAAGCACTGAAAATATACAAGCCACAAATACCGATTGTGTGGAACAGTAATGGATACGAAAGCGTGGAAACAATAAAAAAAGTTGCACCTTTTGTTGATATATTTTTGGTTGACCTAAAGTTTTGTGATGAGAATCTGTCTTATAAATATTGCAAAGCAAAAGACTATTTTGAAGTTGCAACAAAAGTTATTTTGGAAATGGTAAAACAAAAGCCAAAAGTTGTAATTGAAAACGGCATTATGAAATCGGGCGTTTTGATACGTCATCTCGTTATGCCAAACTGTACGGCAGATTGCGACAAAGTCTTAAAATGGATTGCAGAAAATGTAAAAGATAAATGCTTGTTTAGTTTAATGAGTCAATATACTCCATGCTTTCACTCAAAAGACTTTGAAGAAATAAACAGAAAAATCACCCCACTGGAATACAAATATGCTATGAGCCTTTTGAAAAAGTACAATATAGAAAACGGCTTTTTCCAGAACCTTGAAAGTAGCAATGAAAGTTTTATTCCAATTTGGGATTTGAAAGGTGTATAAATGTATACTTATCGTTTGCCAAACATTTTTATGTGTGATAAAATTATTTGTAGGAGTTATTAGTTATTATGACAAATTATGACTATTATGTTTCTAATAAACAAATAAATATTGATGCAGCAGATTGTATGCGTGGCAGTTGGAAAGATGCCGCAAAGACAACGGCGTTGTATATGGTTTTGTGCGTAATTTATATTGCCATACCAGTACTTGTCGGAATATTTGTTAAATGGTGGCTAGCCATTCCAATTTCACTTATCTCAATGATGTTTATTGCAATATTTAGTTACGGTTTCTCTGCATTTTGTCACAAACTCGCATTACAAGAAAATCCTAAAACAAATCTTCTGTTTGCGGGCTTTTCAAAAAAAATGGGAAGAATTATAAGAGTCAGTATTAAAAAATTCTTTTTAGGACTCTTTTGGCTCATCCTTCTTGTTGTTCCATTTGTTGTTAAATCAATTGGATACAGCATGGCAACATTCCTTATGATAGACAAAGATGTTGATAGCGAAAACGCACTCAAAGAAAGTCAACACATAATGAAACAAAACTACGGCAGATATTTAAAGTTCTTGCTTTGCAATACACATTGGTTCCTTTTAATACTTATTTCTGTAGGAATCGGATTTGTTTGGATTGCTCCACTAATTATGACAAAAAAAGCACTGTTTTATGAAAACCTTAAAACAGATTTCTAAAAAAATTAGATATCAAAAAGGTGAACTTAATTGTTCACCTTTTTTGTTGTAAATCAAACATCATTTGTTCCATTTTTTTCATACATTCATGTTGATTAAATTCAGAAGCTTTTTGTAAATATAAATCCTCGTATTTTTTCCTTTCTTCTTTGTGCTCTATCCAATAGTCAATTACCTTTGCAAGCTCTTTTGGCTTATTCGGCTTAAACTTGCATTTGTCATCAATAACAAAATTTGGTGTTGCACTATTTTTGCTGTCACAAACCAATACCATTTTACCACAACTAATTGCTTCTAAGCATGCTATACCTTCAAGCTCATATTTCGCAGCGTGAACGTACAAATCACAATAATTTATAACATTTACCATTTCACTGCGTTCGTACACTCCAAAAAAAGTATCTACTTTCATTCTTTTTGCAAGACGTATAAACTTCTTTTCTAGCGGACCTTGTCCTGCTAAAATTAACTTGATTCTATCTTTATATTTTGAATATTTAATTGCTTCGATAAGTTGCCATTGAGCCTTTTCTACACTATATCTCCCTGTCGACAGAATAACAAACTTATCCTTAAGCTCTTCTGGCTTTTCAACTTGCTTTTTTGAAATGTAGTCATTGACACCATTTGAAATAACATAGCCATTGGTTTTGATTTTAAGTTTCTTTTCAAAATCGTCCCTTATAAACTGTGTTGGATAATGTATTGCGTCAACATATTTGTAAAAATGATTATAAAAATTTTTGTAAATAAGTTTGTTAACCACCCTGTCATTCTGCAACCTTACATGGCAAGACAAGTTTTCCGCCTGAGCATGAAAGCCCGCAGAAACTGGCAATCCTTTTTGCTTTGCAAGTTTAAGTGTTCTTCTCCCTAAAGCAAAAGGAAGCATAATATGCACATGATCTGCACCTTCTAGTGCTTCTTCTATAATATCATCTTTTGGCTTTGCTAAAACAACATTATTCTTTTCTACAATTTTATCAAATGGCCATAGGCTTAAAGTTGGAACAACATAATAATTGCTTATTCCCTTTTTAGTAACATCAGCACAAAGTATTTTAACATTATGTTTTTGACTCTGTAAGAATCTAATCAAATTCATTGCTGCAAGCGTCGTACCATTTGTTTCTTCTCCCAAAACATCACAAACTACCGTTATATTCATTTTATCTCCTATATGTATTTTTAACTTTCTTCTGTCTTTTAAATTTGACAAGTTTAATTATATCATATATAATTAAAACATGAAAACATTTTTCTATTGGTTTATGGTTATATTTTCCATTGTTGCAGTTATATCAATAAATTTAGTATTTGATTTCAGAATGGGTGTAATACTTGAATTTTTTATTTGTTTATTTACAATTGTAGTTCCTTCTATACTGTTTACCTTTTTAGATAAATTTTTTCCAAAAAAATGGTATAGCGAAAATAATAAGATTTTTGGCGAAAGAAAATTCGAAAGAAAGTTTTATGAAAGAATAAAAATAAAAAAATGGAAAAACAAAGTACCTCAATTTTTGAAAATTGATGATATATCAAAAACAAAAGACAAGGTTGACAAAGAATATATAGAACACTTTATAAGCGAAACCAGACGCGGCGAACTTATGCATGCCATTGACATACTTTTTGGTTTTATTACTGCACTGTTTTTGCCAAAAAAATTTCTTTTGAGATATACTCTTCCGATACTCTTTGTTTGGACTATATTTAATTTGATTTCTATCTGGATTCAAAGATACAACAGACCACGACTCAAAAAGGCACTTGAAAGATTTGAAAGAGAATCAGAAAAGGAAGAACAACTTGCAAATATTTAATAATTAATACAAAAAAACCTATGTTTTTCATAGGTCTTTTTTTAATCTCTTCTAAAGCTGATTCTTCCACGTTCCAAAAACAGGTCAATAAGAAGCCAGATGATTGAGATTAAAACAAGAATATAAACTATGGTAGCACCAACTGTTGCACCAAAAATTGCAGTCACCAAGTTCCAGCCAGCAATTCCGACAAGACCCCAGTTGATGCAACCAATTGCCACAACGATAAGTGCAATTATATTTGCTATAATCATACTTCTCCTCCCTATCAATATGGTGTGCAATAAAAAAAATATTATTATTTTTTACGTAAAAAAAACTAATTACTGTTACATAACTAGTTTTTAATTATTATTAATTTTTGATTTATGCCTCAAACTTTTTTCCACATTCTGGACATTCTGTTTGACCATCTTTAAGCTCTGTGCCACATTTGTCACATTTTTTCATGTTTACTGTGCCACCATCTTTTGCAATGTTGCCTTGCTTGATGCTACCCATTGTTGCGACCAAAGAATAGCCAACCCAAATAAATTTTATTCCACCCATAATTGCTGGGAAGAAACCAACTAACATCAAAATTCCAAACACAAGTTTAACAATGCCTGCTGCAGAGCCTAAATCTACCGCACCCCTAGCGGTTAAGTAACCACCAAAAGATGCAAGCAAAACTGCAATAACTATAAGTCCTATTCCAAGACCAATAAGTAATCCTTTTTGTTTTTGAATACTGTTCATAATATTTCTCCTTTTATATATAAATTATTTTAGAACTAATCTCCTGCACCCAAGATGATGCCAATGATTATAGGAATCAAAACAATCAATAATGGCAACAAAATGGCAAATGCAATTTTGAGACCAGACTTTGGGACATTGTTATCCACCCTGCCTGTTTGACCATTCATGTATGTTATGTATTTCTTTTTTTTGTACTCATACTCAAATTTATAAACTGGTATAAGATAATACAAATACTTTTCGTCATTATACTCTGTGCTAACATTTAAATAGTTTACACCATTATACTCATACTTTCTAAGTATCTGCGCCCTGATGGACTTTGTGACAATTGATTTGTATGTTGGAACACACTCCTGCACAGTTTGATTATAGTGCTCTACACTATATCCCAAAATGTATTGGTTAGAATAATTCTTTCTGCCAGTTGTTTTATATGGCAAAAAACCATTTATTTCGGCCTGAGTGATTTTTGAACTACTTTCTACCATCACATCATTAAACTCTGCACTGTGCGTGCCAGAAACCTTGAAATATGTCCTTTCAGTTGTACTATTGCCATCGGCATCTTTTGTTTCGTGCTCTTCATACAATTCGCCATCGTAAACACTTGTTGTCTTGGCAGAATATCCAAAAGCAGGAATATATATTCCGTTTATGTCACTTGCAGGCATATTTTTTTTAAATTTGTTTGGAACAAAAAATTTCTTTTTTACTCCATTTACAAAATTTTTTGCCGCATCTTCTTTGTTAAACTGAAATGGAATAACTGCGTCTGGCTTAATTCCAGGAAAATTATCTTCTTCAATAACTAAGCCTGCTTCACAATATGGACATTTTTTTGAAATTTCAAATTGATTAAGCATTACGCTTGCACCACAATTTGGACACTTAAACATTTTGTTTTGACTTACAAAATCATCATACTTTTTATCCTTTTGAACACTTTGTGTAAGGTCGTGCAGAACAATTTGCCCATCGTTTTCTATTTGATAATGTGCTTCACACTTATCACAAAACAAATCTTGTGACTTTGGATTAAAAACCAGATTGGCTCCACATCCAGCACATTTGTTTTGCATACTTAAAACTTTTTTTTCTTCCATAATTACTCAACTTTATTTCCACATTCCGGACAGAACTTAGCATTTTCTTGAAGCTTGTGTCCACAATTTGAACAGAATTTTGCTTCTTGCTTTGCTCCACACTCTGGACAGAATTTTGCACCAGCATGCATTGCATGTCCGCAATTGCTACATTTTTTACCCGCAGCAGTTGGTTTGCTTTGATTTTCTACCTTTGGAACGTTTGTTGTTGTAAGGTTGTTTGCAAACATATTGCCAATTGCACCACCTGCACCAAGACCTATTCCAAGACCAGCCAAGTTGCCACCAGATGTGTTCTTTGCAGCATCTTCCATTGCATTTGCAGCCTTCATTTGAGTATATGTGCCCATCTTGTCTTCCAAAACTCCAAGTTTTGTTCTTTCGTCAAGAGCTTTTTCAACTTCTTCTGGTAAACTAAGATTTTCGATTACACAATTTGTAATTTTCAAACCTACTTTTGCAAATTGTGCTTGTGCACATTCTGTAACTTTTTCACCAAACTCTTTGTAGTTTGCAGCAAGGTCAAGTGCTGAAATTTTGCTTTCAGCAATTGCATCTGTTACACCTTCAATAATGAGTGGCTTTAAATATTCTGTAACATCATTTAAAGTATAAATTTGGTTTGTACCAAACATCTCTTTCATAAAGAGTTTTGCATCGTCAACTTTGAACGAATATATTCCGTAGCCACGAAGTCTTACGTTACCAAAATCTGCATCACGCATCATAATTGGGTTTTGTGTACCCCATTTGTTTGCAGTAAATTGTTTTGTATTTACATAGTAAATTTCTGCCTTGATTGGGCTGTTGCCACCTGTTGGCAAAGCAAACAATCTTGTGATGATTGGAATGTTTTCTGTTGCAAGCTTGTAAGTGCCTGGTGCAAAAATATCTGCAATTTCTCCTTTGTGAATAAAGAGTGCAACTTGACTTGGTCTTACAACCAAAGTACTGCTATTCATAATTTCGTCTCTGTCTGTAAGTGGGTATCTATAAACCAAAGTGTTTTTTGAGTTATCTTCCCACTCAATTACTTTCAGTAATTGTCTTTTGTTAAATAAATTTAATAATCCCATAATAACTCCTTATTTAAAGTATATAAAAATGCAAAAATATTGTCAAATTAAATAAGCAATAAAAAAATCATTAGTATACACTAATGACTTTTTGTTTTTTATTTAGTTTGAATTTCCTCTTCCTTTTTAACATTGCCAAGTTCTTTTATTCTATTGCTAATACATTTTTCTTTGGCAAGATTTTTGTAAATTGTATTAACTGCACTTGCCAAAAAGAAATCTGTATAAAACTCTCCTCTGTTAAGTTCTTTGTCCAAATCTCTCTCAACATCAATTGCAATACGAACTGCTTTTTCTAAGCCGTTACCAAAACCAAGCGCTTGATCAATAATCATCAAATATTTTTGGTATGCACGAATGCCATTTGAATTAAGTTTATCAGCAAATGGTATAGTCATTTTTTTAGGTTTATCAGAAACATAGTCTGGGCACATTGTTGTTTTGATAAATTCATCATTAATATATTTCCAAGAAAGAGAAAAATCTTTTGTGAATTTGTTAAGTTCGTCGTTAATAAACTTATTCAATATAGCAAGTGTTTTACGAGCACAAATTCTAGCTTTCT
The DNA here is from genome assembly GCA_017539765.1 of Clostridia bacterium. GTDB lineage: Bacteria > Bacillota > Clostridia > Christensenellales > UBA1242 > UBA9845. The sequence goes on along the minus strand of JAFYCH010000100.1, from coordinate 1,114 downwards.
CATCTGGGCAATTCTGAATATTTAATCTTTTTTCTTCAATGTCACGGAGACTAACAATATAATAGTTTAAAACTTGTTTATCCCTGATTATTTGTATCTCTTTTTGCAATTGTTCATAACTATAATCACTAATTTTCTCTTTGTAATCTGTCATGTCAACTGCAACTAGCAATTCTTTCCTGATTTTTTGTCTTTCATTTTGTAATTGTTCAAGATATAATTGCAATTTGTCTTTTTCCATATTTTCCACCTTTATGTTTTTATTATATCACACAATTCAAAAAAAAGGAATACCTATTTTTAAATAATTTAAAAAATATTTATTGATACAAAAAAAGCACATTTTTGTTAAAAAATGGCTTATTTTTACTATTTTTTGATGTTTTTTTGTGTTTTTTATAATTTTTATATATATTTTTTTATGTTTTTATTTTTCAAATTCGACATGACAACCAAAACTATTTTCGCCCTCACAAATTTTTCCGACAATATCCAAACTATCCGTGCCATGTTTTTTGTAGACATCAAGACGATTGCCAAGCAGGGTTTCTTTGAAAAAATTAATTTGAAAAAATTGCAGTTTTTTTGTCTGGTCTTCAAAAAGCTTTTGTGCAACTTTTGCATACACAGTGTTGTTGGTATGGCCATTTAGGTCAATATCTTCTGGCAAAATTTGATAGGTATAATCTGCCAAATATTCTGGTTCAAAAGTATCGGTTTTGAGAAATCTGCCTTCAAAACAAGGCTGCTGATTGTCAAGCACAGGTGCATCAATGTCCGCAAGTTTTGAAACTCTTCTTGTCTCACTGTTAATTAAACAAAACTTGTTCATACCCTTAATCAGCAAATTGTCATCTGCGTCAACAATCAAAAAGTCTCTGTCGTATTCAAGCATATTCTTTCCGCTTGGATATGTAACGACAAAAAGTTCTTGCTCTGGTTTTGGCATTTGCAGAATTTGAAATTTGATTCGCATGCTTACCCAAAGCAAATTCTTTTTTAGCATATCTTCAAAGCCTACTCCAATAAGTTCAGCATGATTTGTTGATGCTTCATTGAAAGCCTTAAGCACTGCAAAAGGCGAAATGCCATAGCTAAAAAAATCTTCTTTTTT
>JAFYCH010000099.1 GCA_017539765.1 Clostridia bacterium | reverse complement strand
TTCACATTTTTTAACAATGTCTTTATCTTCTGGAGTTGTAACTATTACTTTATACTTACTATTTTTCATACTCATATTCTATCATTCTTATATCTCAAAGTCAATATTGACTTTTAGTTGTTGTTTAAGAAATATTTTGCACCACCAACAACTGTTGCAATTGCTGGGTCTTCTGGAATAAAGCAAGGAAGTGCAACTTTTTTGGTTATATAATTTTCTACACCAACCAAATTTGCAACGCCACCAGTAATAACAATGCCATTTGGTGCGATATCACTTGCAATCTCTGGGCTGCACAAGTTGACCAAATGTTCAATTCCTGCACAAATATTATCAAAGAAATGCAAAACAGCAACTCTTATATCCGCAGAAAGTATAATTTCGCTTCTTGGTTTTTTTGTGTCTATATCTATGCCACTTACTTCCATATTGCTGGTGTCGTTTTCATAAAGTGACAAACACTCATTTTTTAATTTTTCAGCACTAAGGACACTTATTTCTAATCTCTTTGTGTTAAGGATATATTGTCTAATGGCCTCGTCCATATCTTGTCCACCAAAATTGATAGAAAAACCAGTAACAATTTCATTTAAACTTACAACAGCAAAATCGGTTGTTCCACCACCAATATTCAAACTGATAACTGCTGATGGCTTGTTGATGTTTATATCTGCACCAACAAGTGAAACAACTGAAGAATAAACTATGTTTATATTACCAATTCCACATGCATAAATAACTTCTTTAAGGTCTTCAATTTGGCTGTCAGAAAGTCCATTTGAGACACAAAGCGTGACATCTATGCTGTCAAAAACAGTTTTGCTAGGAACAACTTTTTTGTAGAAAATAGCAAACATTTCCTGTGCCATTTGTTTGTTTGTAATAACACCATTTTGAATTGGCGAAATAACAGTTATGGCTTCATTTGTTTTTCCAATAAGTTTTTTTGCATCTCCACCAACAGCAAAAAGCTCAGTTTTGCCATATTTTGTTGCAACAAGTGTTGGTTCTGCAAGCAAAAGACCACTGCCTATTCTGTAAATGTATGTATTAGAACTGCCAAGTTCCACAATTAAATGTATTTTTGCCATAATAATCTCCAAATTTATTTTATCATATTTTTAAAAAAAATCAAACATAATATTAAATATGTAAATTTTTTGCTTTAACTATAAATTTTTTTAACAAAAAAATAAGCAGAACTGCTTATTTCTTTTTATATTATAAAATTTCAATGTGTTTTTTGAACGCTTTTACAAAGTCAGAACTTACCTTCAATGCTTCTCTAACTTCTAAGTCTGCTGGTGATTCAACAATTGTCTTCATAATGACACTGTCACCCAAAATATCACAACTTATGTCCTTAACTTTGCCAGTGTTGAACATATCAAGTTTTGTTGCAAGATTTACAATGACAGCAAGTTTTCTGATGCTATCTAAATCTGTCTCCAACAAAATTGGACTATATTTTACCCAATCTGTCATAGAGAAATCATCAAGATTTTGACAAGCGACTACAAAACTTGCAAGAACTTGTTCTCTGTGATTTACGCCCATGATGTCGCTGTCAAGAACAACATTAAAGCCCTTCTTTTGATAATCTGTATTGCTTATTCTTTTGCCTGAATCATGCATATAACTTGCAATTCTAAGAACTTTTACAAAATTTCTTGGAAGTTTGTGTAAAACTTTGAGTTGTTTGAAAAGTATCAAACTGATTTCATAAATGTTTTGAATGTTCTTTAAGTTCTCACCATTGTAGAACATTGTAATTGTCTCAAGGCTGGTGCCTAAAACATCTGTAAGTGGTTTTTCAAGTGCAGAAGATGCATTGTAGCCAAAAAGTGTGCCTTCGGCAATGCCCGCTTCTGATACAATAAACTTTTGAATATTGCTTTTTTCTGCAACAGATTTCATAATGCTCATTGCACTTGCAAGAACATCTGCTCTTTCACTAGAAATTCCTTTAAGTTTTTTTGTTTTGTCAATGTCAAGTGTTGCAACAAAATCATAAACTTTATCAAAATCTTCTTTATTAAATTGATAAGAATGATTTTTTGCATAAGGATAATGTCTGAGTTTTTTGCTAAGTTTTGCAAAACTTAAGAATGCATCTCCTGTACCAACAATTTGAGTTTCTTCGTCAAGTCCCTCAAACCAATCAATGCCAGCGATGTATGAATCAAACTCTTTTTTCATTGCTTCCATTTTTTGAGCTGGAGAAAGATTTTGATTTTCATATTTTTCTGCAAGATTTACTGTGCCAGTTTTTACTTCTATTTGATTGAGCACATTTCTTCTGCTGTATGCAAGAATTTGTACGTTGGTTCCATTGATGCTAAGAACTACACCCTTTGGACAATCCAAAGTATTTATAAATGCAAGATACAAACTGTTTGCTTGTTCTTCCGGTGTAAGTATTCTGAATCTAAAACCATTTACGCCATGCAATTCATCAAAGAAACTACGATGGTTTTTTGCATTAAGATATTCACAACTTGCAACACATTGAACATTTGTTATATCATATGCAAAAAGCAATGCCTTATAGGTTTTTAATATTGTAGAAAGTGTTGCGATATTTGGTTGCTTGATAAGTTCAAATTCAGATATATCTGAAGCAATTTTAATTCTGTCTTCCCTTTTATCTGTAACAATGAAAGAACGATTATCTAGCACATTTGCAATCACTAATTTAACACTTGTTGTTTGAAGTTCTATAATTCCTATTTTTTCCAAAGTATTACTCCTTTTATTACATAAAAAACCGATTGTATCTCTCAAAAATGGACACAATCCCCATTTTTACAAATGAATTATAACACACAAAATATAATTTTACAAATAATTTTTAAAAAAACTATTTTTTTATTATTTAATTGATGATTGTTTTAAATTTCCACCGTAACCTTTTTGAGAAAAAATAAAAAGCGAAACAATTTGAAAGACGCCAACAATAATCAAAAATATTCCAAACCAAACCTTAAGGTTTGAACTATTAATTTTAGTCGCTAATAACGCTCCACCAACAGAACTTATGACACCTGAAATAATTATGGGAAAAGCAATTTTAAATTTTACAAGTTTATTTTTGCAATGAACAATTAGTGCAAATATGCTCATAGGAAGAAAAGCAAGCAAATTTATTGCCTGTGCATTTTGTTGAGAAATTTTTAAACCAATTGTTAAAAATGGAATAAGAAGTGTTCCTCCGCCCATACCCATTCCACCAAGTATTCCACCAAAAAATCCAATCAAAACCAACCAAAAATAAAACATATTTCTCCTTTTAAACTAGACTATTATTTTGATGCCAGCACCAATCATCAAAAGTGCAAAAATCACTCGCAAAACTTTGTTGTTTATCTTTTTTAAAAGATAAGCTCCCAGAATTCCACCAACAACAAACCCCAAACTTGCAAAAGCCAGATTATCAAAAACCACCTTTCCATTTATGATATAAATTATCGAACTTGCAACCGTTAGAGGCAAGATTGTAAAAATTGCAGTTGCTTGTGCTTCCTTTTGCA
>JAFYCH010000098.1 GCA_017539765.1 Clostridia bacterium | reverse complement strand
GTGTTTGTGATTGAGTCACCTGCTTGTGCCTGTGCAACAAGATAGTTACCACTGCCATCTTGAATGTAATACGCATCATATCTTGTTCTTGTAATGGTTGTAACTGCTTGTTTCTTTTCAAGTGTTTTTCCACCATTAAGGTATGTGTACTGTGTGACTGCTGAACCAGGAAAACGAACCATTCCAACTGGAGAACTTGTTGAATTTGTTGTTGTCCAAGTGCCATTTTGGAATGTTATGTAGTTTGAACCAGAATATGTTTTGATAAGAAACAATTGATGATCAGCATCAGTTTCGGTAATAGTCCAGTTTTGATAGGTATTGTTTAATATTAAACCATTGTTGTAATACAAATATCTGGTCGAATTGTTAATGGTTGCAGAAAGTCTCCAATTGTCATTATTTGCGGTTATAGTCCATTGTGTCGCATTGTCGAAATTGGTCGTATTTCTTAAACTATAAGTTCCGCCACTATAATAGCCTTCAAGATAATTTCCAACACCATCGGTAATGGCCATTTTTGTTGAACTTTTATATCTTTCTACCAAAGAATATGATTCTGTAACATCGCCATCATCAAGTTGTTCATATTCTGACAAATAGTAAATGTTTTGATATGTGGTGTCAGTATTGCTGAAAACCACGTGGTAATCCAATTCAAATGGATTGCTGTAGGTTACTGTTTCAACACCATCTGGGTCAATTTCTACAACCTTGTTGATGTTATAACTTAAACGATTTGCATTTTGGTTATCTCTGGCAGCAACAATTTTGTTATAGATTCCGTCCATAGCCAAACTACCACCAAACTCATCTCCACCAGCAATTGGTGAAATGTTATAGGCTTGATATGTGGTATCACTGAAACCCACAAGAGAAAAACTTAAAGTTTCTGGTGTGACAGTTTTTGAAGTAACTTCACCTGTGTCTGGGTTGGTGTTGTTTGCTGTCAAACTTGCAGGGCTTACACCGTTTTTAACCTTTACTCTGCAATCGCTTACACCAATACCTTCAAGAATACCATTGCAATATCCTGCAACAATACCAATAATTGTTCTGTTGTCAGTTGGGTCTTTGGTTTCGATTATTGCATTGTAAAGACCAAAGTTTTTAACTGTTCCAGTATCTGTAGGATCTGACATTGAGCCAATAACTCCAAACAGTCCAATATATTGTTGACCTTCTGTTCCGCTTTGAGGAATATTTGAAAGGTCGTCATTTGAAATTTTAAGATTCTTGATTACGTGATATGTACCCTCTATTGTGTTGTTTGGGTCAAGTTTGTCGGCAACTGGATTACCATCTTTATATTCTTGATAGTGATATTGACCATTAAACACGCCAACAAATGGGTGATCTGGTGTGCCAATTGGTGGCAACACTTGATATTCAGGGTTTTCGCTCATATCAATATCTGTGCTTAAAGTGAAATAGAACTTTTTGTCAGATGTTGTGCTTGATGGATTGTTACCATCAAAGTAACCAAGATTTTGAAGCCAAGCAAAATAATATAACTGAATTGGACGAGCAATGACATAAGGCATATCTTCGGTTCCGTTGCCCTGCTCAAAGTAAGAACCAATAATACCAGATTCAATTTCTACTTTTGTTGACAATTTGTTTATATACCAAGCAAAAACAGGAGCAAAAAAACTGCTCATCATCACAAGACAAACAAGCAATGCAATTGCAACTCTTAAACTCCTTTTTGCTGTATATTTCATTTTTTTCTCCTTAATGAAAATTTAAAAACGTTTAAAAAATTCGTAATAAAACTTAATTAAAATCAACCGTAATAAAACTAATGTCGTTTATCATATCATACTTTTGTTCCAAACTGTTTGCATTACCGATGCCACCAGTTTCTTGTTCCGCATAAGCCTGTGCAAGTGTCGCATTATAGTCAAAGCAAACATACATAACCAAACAACTTTTGTTATTTGAATTAGTCTTAAGGTTTGCTGCTGTGTATGACATGCTGACATTTAAAGAATTAACTTTTGTATATAGTTCTGTGCTTTGATTGTAAGTCGTAAATTTGTGAATGTTGTTATCTGCACGATATTGATCAATGATTGCATCATATAATGTCTGATTGCTTGCATTAAGTGCAAGTGTTGAATTTGTGTAGCAACCAATTTGGCCAATGCTTGAAAAATATGCATCAAGTTCGTCATCAGAAGTGAAACTTACACTTGAGTTTCTTTCAAACACCAAACTGACGGTTTTTGTTTGATTGCCAGTTGGGACATATTTGCTTGGCATATCATAAACTTCAATTCTTAAAACAACGGGTGCATATTGATTTGTTGAAGTAAATGTTAAGTCATAAGAAATCATTTTGATATCCAATGTTGCTATGCCATTGTTTGTATATTGACTGCCCTTTTCAACCGCCTTTGTATCAAGGTTTCTGATATAGTATGCAGAATATGTTGCATTTATTTCTTCTGATGTGGTTGTAATTTGAATACCATTTGAACCAACTCTGTCATTTTGTGCAAACCATGCATATGCAAGACAAACAGAAACCACCATAACCAAACTCATAGAAAAAGCAAGAATTGAACCAACAATTTTACCTTTGGCGGATTTGTTAAATTTGTCAATAAGTTTTATTAAGTTCATTAACATATCCCCCTTTTTTTAAATTTCGTTTCAATTCTTTATTTACTTTTAATTAAAAAGACAGCAAGCACAAAAAAATTCTTTTTTGCAACTGGCTGTCTTAAATTTCTAATTTGAAGACCCTTTAGCTTTGCGTCACAAACTTTCGTTTGTTTTGCCAAAAACTATAACTAAACTTATTTATATATATATTCATTTATATTTTATCAACTTCAAGCATCAAAGTCAACAAAAAAAATGGATTTTATATATATAATATATAAAAATTTTTACAGAAGCGTTATTTCAAGATTTTTTAAAATTTATACTTTTTAAAAAAGTATAAAAAAATTTGTTTAAAGCTAAAAAATATCACTAATTTTTTAGCAAAAATGGCACAAAAAAATTCCAGCGATTAACTGGAATTTTTGTCGTTTTTTTTCAAAAACTTTTTACCATTTTAGTTTTCTACTCTCTCAACATTAAGAGTCATTGACAAAGTGAATGATGCAAGATTTGCTGCTGTGGCATTTGCACTTGTAATGTCCTCATGTTGACCATTAACATAAACAAATACGTCAATTGTGTAAACTGTTAACAAATTAACATTTTCGCTCAAAATTGCTGCATCTGTATTTATGTCTGTGTTGCTGTTTACATCTTCAAAATTGATGATGGTGCTTCCACATTTTACAACTGCACTTACTGCTGGCAAAAATATACTTCCTGTATCATTTTGTCCCAAGCCAACTTGTGATGCTGTAAGACTTGTAATTTTTAAATTACGTGCAGCCAATGGTGAATTTGATGCCAAACCAACATAGAATCTATATTGAATGACATAATCATCAAGATTTGCTGCTGCAACTGCACTAAACTCGTTGTTAAGTGCTGCTCCGTTGTTATAATTTGTTCCAGCTGCGGTTTCCCACTTTGTTTCACCTGTGCCAGAAGCATTATATCTTACTGGCAAAATTCTTTCTGCTGAAGCAACTGCTGAAGCAGAAACTCCTACATCAAGATCGTCAACATCAGTTGGTGCCGGTGCAGAGAGATCATTTTCTGCTTTAATAACCAAATATGTAAAATCAGACTTGGTTGTTAATTGCATATTTGTTACTCTGACTTCTCTGTTGATGGCAAACCATGCAAAAGTTGATGCAACAGAAACACTTAAAGCCAAAATCATTAACAACAGTGAGAGAAGCATTCCTCTTCTTGCGACTTTCATCTATCAATCCTCCGTTTAAATTTCTAAATTACAATTTTTTTAATAAATATAATTTATTAATCAACTGTAAGTGTCATAGAAACTGTGAATGAACCAAGAGCTGCTGTTGTTGCATTTGAGCTCTTAACAAGTGTGTTATCACCGTTTACATAAACCCAAACTTCAATTGTGTAAACTGTTGCTCTTGTTACAGTTGTAGCCAAAATTGCATCATTTGTGCCCTTAACTGTATTTGTATTGACATCTTCAAAATCGATAACTGTAGCAGTACCACTTGCTGGTGTGCAAGAAACTAATGCACTAACTGCTGGCAAGAATGTGCCATTTGCTGTACCACTTGCTGCTGTTAATCCTGCAACTCTCAAGTTTGCTTTATCAGATTCACTGTTTGATGCCAAACCTACATAGAATGTGTACTTGATAGCATATTCTCCCAATGCACTTGAACCAATGTCTGTGTATGTGCCACCACTTGCTGCACCATCTGTATAACTTGTACCTGCAGCATATTGCCATTTTGAAGTTGCCGCATCATATCTTGCTGGCAAAACTTCTGCTGATGATGCTGTTGCAGCTACACTTACATTTGAACCAATATCATCAACTGTTGCTGGTGCTGTTGCGTTTGCTCCAATTACCAAGAATGATGTATTTGTTTTTAATGTAAGTTGCATATTAGTTGCTTGAACACTTGAGTTGGCTGCAAACCATGCATATGTTGATGTTGCAGTAACTGCAATTGCAATGAGTAATGTTAAAACTGATAAAAGTAATCCTCTTTTTGCTTTAGCCATAATTAAAATCCTCCATTTTTTGTTTTAATTATTCAGGTGGTGCTTGGTTACTCACCTTCAAGAATTCGGAATGTCATTGAAACTTCTAGTCCGCCATTCATAATGGCGTCTGTGCAATCTGGGTCCCAGCCTTCAAGCCAAATTACGATTGTGTACTTTTGAATTTGTTCAAGTTCCAAAACGTTTTGGTTGATGGCGCTGAAACTGTTTCCAGTGAAAGGTATTGTTGTGTAGCCCTTTTTGATGACCGAACCTTCACTTTCCTCAAGGGTCTCTGGTGTTCCGTCAGGTCTTGGACGAGCGAATATCAATGGCTCATCATCATCAACAAGAATCATTATTCTTATGGCACTATCAAGATTTTTGAGTACCCTTTCAATACCGATTGTTGCTGAATAACTGACAGAAACATCTGATGCGTTTTTTAAGTAGAATGAATATGCAAAGTACATATTGCTCTTTGTGTCAGACTTGATACCGTTACCTTCTCTTATATCCTCTGGGATATAATAGTAGGTTGCGTCTCTGATGTCTGTGACGCCACGGGCTGCAAGCATTGTACTTGCATCCTCTGGCCCAAACTCACCAGTTTCACTAAGGGAAAGTGCTCTTTTGATAATGTCATCAACGGTGACAACTAAATCTCCAACACTGTTTCCATAGTAACTTAACCCAGACAGGACGACAATCAAAACTCCAGTTATTAAAATAACAAAACCAGAAATTTTTCTAAGGAAAAGGCGTAATGGCCAAGGTTTGAGCAACTTTTGATACATTATTCCTTCCCTCCTTTAAGAAAAAAAAATACCGCCCAGAACATTCGTGTTCTATACGGTAACTGGCTACCTCATTGCTGAGGTCCTATAGCTTTGCGTCCTTACCTTGCGATAAGTTTGCCCTTAACACACATTTTGAATTTCAAAACATGCTAACTATTGAATTGTTGTAACTTGCGCTACCTCCTTCTAATAATTACTACTATATTATCATGGGGAAAAAATATTTGTCAACAAAAAAAACGACATTTTTTTTAAATTTTAAAAAATATTTTTTTAACCCCTACTGGAAGATATATATTATATATATGCTTAAATTCTTAATAAGTTAAACGCTTACTTTTATGAAGGCTTTCTTTGTGTTTTATATAACAACTTTTGGAAATTGAACTGACTAACAATATTTTATGGCGATACTTTTGGCTATAATGAATTTTTGTTTGTGAATTGTTTGTTTTTTTGTGAGCAAAATAGTATAATGAACAATATGAAAAACAAAAACTATGACTCAAAAATAAATGGAAGCATAGTTAAAACTGCAAAAACCAAACTTGCAGAAATTATGCTGATTTTGTTTGCATCGTTTCTGTTTATTTTCTCTGGCTTAGTTATTTCGGCAAACAAAACTTTTGACTGTGCTGTGGTTGAAGGCACGAGTATGTATCCAACAATAAACGCCACAACAAAAACCACAAATGTGCGAGACATTGCATATTACGCAAATAACAAAAAGGTAAAAAAAGGCGATATCATCATTGTGGACTATAATTGCATAGGCGACAACAAAAAGGCAATAAAAAGGTATATTGCAACCGGTGGTGACACAATTTGTTACTATGGCGGACATATTCTTGTCAATGGTGAGGTTTTGAAAGAACCATATATGGACACAGCATATGAATATTTAAAAAACAACAAACGAGCACTTATGCTCACAGGTTTTCACTCTGCTGATGAGTGGAGAGACAAAGGATACAACACCGCAAAAGCAAAATTTGAAAATTGGTGTTCTATTCTGTTACGTAACGATTGGACCATTGAAAGAAAAAAAGCAGAACTTTCTGACACAGAATTTTTTGGCAACTACTTTGAAAAATATGACGGCAGCATAAAATATAGCGATACCCTTGAAACTTACATTTTGACAGTTCCAGAAAATTTTGTTTTCTTTGTCGGCGACAACAGAAAAGATAGCCACGATTGCAACAGTTTTGGACCAATAGAAAAAAAATATATCACAGCAAAAGTTTGCTTTTTTACAACAGGCAATATTACAAACGCTGGTTTGATTTCTAAAAAATTACTTCACCTGTTTGACTAAAAACCATCAATGTCATTTTGACCTTGTCACAATCTTAGACAATGGAAGAATCTCTATGTGGTTAAGACTCCACACAAAACAAGTTTTGCTCTAAGTTACAATTTAAACATAACAAATAAACATAAATAAAAACAAAAAATAGCCACGTTGAATTGTGGTTATTTTTTTTGTAGTTTTTTGTAATTTTTGTCGAAAAAATGCAGTTTTTTGCTGTTTTTTTGTGATTTTTTCTGCATTTTTTGATATTTTTTGTGATTTTTTATT
>JAFYCH010000097.1 GCA_017539765.1 Clostridia bacterium | reverse complement strand
TAAAGATACAAAATAATGAATAAATATAATAATTTCAAAATATAGACGAGGGAATTGTATAATTTAATAATTATGTAAAAAAAATGTATAAAAATACGCAACAAGGAACAAATATGAAAATTGAAACATTAAACATAAAAGAAGGTTTTCCGCCAGCTGATTTGGCTGTTGCCAACATGGAAATTGCCATAGAAAGATTTAGCAAAACAAAAGACACAAAAGTTTTGAAGGTCATTCATGGCTATGGCTCTCATGGTGTCGGTGGAGAAATTAAAAGAAGTGTTAAAATCAGGTTATCAGAACTTAAAAAGCAACACAAGATTGATGATTTTGTGTGTGGAGAGCAGTTTGGTGAAACGGTAAAAAGTTCCTATTACATTTTAGAAAATTTTCCAGAACTTTTGATTGATTCTGACTTGAAAAATTATAACAGTGGAATAACATTGGTGTTTTTAAAAAATAATAAATAACGCACTTGTAATTTTGTTTTTGTGTGTTATTTTTTATTTTCGTAAAATTTGAAAATTTAAACATAATCAATATAATTGCATACAGTAAAGAATTATGATAAAATATAATATCGGAGTTTTTATGTTTAAACACAGAAGTGATGGAATTTTTGAAAAAACAGCAGACCCAATTCTTGGTATGACTTCTCATTTGATGCCACGCAGATACGATGCGATGGTAAATTTTAAGTTGGAAGTTAGATGCGAAGCAATGGACGAATATATCAAAAAAACTTATGAAGAAAAAGGTATTCATTTTTCTTATATGGAAATTTTGATTGCCGCCATTGTGCGTATGTATGCCGAAAGACCATTTTTGAACAGGTTTGTTATGAACGGCAGAGTTTTTAGAAGAAAAGATATTTGTATATCTTTTGCCGTAAAAAAACAACTGACTGATGACGCACCAGAGACAACCGTAAAAGTTAAGTTTACCGGTGAAGAAAATATTTTTGAAATTAAAAAAATTATTGACGACATCATTCTTCAAAACAAAGGTGATGCTGCAAATAACGACACAGACGACACTGCAAAAATTCTTACTCATATTCCAAACTGGCTTACAAAAGCAGTTGTTGGCTTTTTGATGTGGCTTGATAAGCATAACTCAATGCCAAAAAAGATTATTGAAGTAAGTCCATTTCACACAAGTTGCTTTTTGACAAACATGAAAAGCATTTCAACAGACTATGTTTATCATCATTTGTATGACTTTGGAACAACAGGTCTGTTTGTTGGTCTTGGAAAAGAGCATTTAGAGCCAGTTGTTAACCCAGAAACAAAGCAAATAGAACCTGGTAAAATTATAAAAATGGGTCTTGTTATTGACGAAAGAATTTGCGATGGTTTCTATTATGCAAGAGCCATAAAGGTTGCAAAAAAATATTTACTTAATCCGGAACTATTGGAACAAAACTACAAAATACCTTTCAAAGATAAGGTGTTAAGCGGCAAAGAACTTAGACAAAGAAAAAAAGAAAAAAAGAGACTTTTGAAAGTTCAAAAAAGAATAGCAAAGCAGAAGAATAAATAAACCACAGTTTGTGGTTTTTTTGCTTTTTATACCATTTTGTGGGCGATATATAACATATTACATTTATAGATATATTAAATATATTTGCAAAAATTTAAAAAACGTGTATAATATAAGCATGAAAGTTTACTGTATAAGCGATTTACATTTAAGTTTGACTTGCAATAAACCGATGAACATTTTTGGACCTGTTTGGGAAGGCTATTGGGAAAAGATTGTAGAAGATTGGCAAAAAAAAGTTACAGACGACGACATTGTTTTGATTGCTGGCGACATAAGTTGGGCAATGAAACTGGAAGATGCAATTTGTGACATAAAAGAAATTAACAAACTTCCTGGCAAAAAAATTTTCATCAGAGGAAATCATGACTATTGGTGGAACAGTTTGACTGCCATAAGGTCAAGTTTTCCGGAAGGTTGTTTTGCAATTCAAAACGACAGCCTTAAAATAGGCAAATATGTGTTTTGTGGAACTCGTGGTTGGGCAGTTCCAGAAAAAGAACCATATTCTGACGAAGATAAAAAGATGCTCAACCGTGAATGCATCAGACTGGAACTTTCTCTTCAAAGTGCAAAAAGCAAACTGCAAAATGGTGACAAATTGGTTTGCATGATACATTATCCACCATTCAACAGCAGGCTTGAAGCAAGTCCGTTTACAGAACTTATGGAAAAATATGGTGTAGATAAGTGTGTGTATGGACATCTGCATGGAGAAAACAGCAGAGGAGTGAACTTTTTAGAAAAAAATAATATTGCATATTTTTTAACAAGTTGCGACAAAGTTAAAAACCAACTTGTTTTGATACATGACGAGGAGGAAAGAAAATGAATTGTGAATTTCATAAGGATAGGGAAGCAGTTGCAAAATGCAAAGTATGCGGCAAAGACCTTTGTGAAGAATGTAACAAAGTAAATCAAAAATATTCTGCTTGCCCAAGTTGTGCAAAAAGTACTTTGCAAACATATCACCAAAACATCAAAAGAGGCTTAATGTTTAATGTCTTAAGCATAATTTGTTCTGTTGCTTTTGTGGTAATGTATGTTGTTGCACTTGCATTGCAAAAACTTAATCTTGGTTACATTATTGCTGGTGCAATAATCATCGCAATTTTGGTTCCAGCATCAATCTTTATGCTTTGCTATAGTTTAAGAAATATGAAAGAATATAAAGAAGTCATTGAGGTTGCAGGATCAGAAGAACCAAAAAACAACCAAAAATAACAAAAAAATGCAAAATTTTCAATAAAAAATATGCAAAAATAATATAAATTGAGAAAAATATGGAATTTAAACATACACCCATAATGCTTTTTGAATGCTTAGATGGGCTCGATATAAAACCAAATGGAATATATTTTGATGGCACACTTGGTGGTGCTGGGCACAGCAGTGAAATTTTAAAAAGGTTAGAAACTGGCAGGCTTATTGCAACTGACAAGGACGATGAAGCACTTGCAGTTGCAACCGAAAGACTATCTAAAATATCAAAAAATTTTGTTGCAGTCAAAAGTGATTTTAAGCAATTTGACAAAGTACTTGATGACCTTGGTGTTGAAAAAATTGATGGTGTATTGCTTGACCTTGGTGTCAGCAGCTATCAACTTGACAATGCTCAAAGAGGCTTTAGTTATATTGCCGATGCAAAACTTGATATGCGTATGGACAAGTCGTCTGCGCTTACTGCCGAAGATGTTGTCAACAATTATTCTGCCGAAGCACTGACCAAAATTTTTTATGAGTACGGCGAAGAGACTTTTACAAAAGAAATTGTAAAAAATATTGTAAAGTTTAGAGAAACAGAACGAATAACAACAACAAAACAACTTGCTGACATAATCAAAATGTCAGTGCCAAAAAAAGTTCAAATTGCAAAAGGAAACCCTTGCAAAAAAGTTTTTCAGGCAATTAGAATAGAAGTCAACGGCGAACTTGCTAATTTGTATGACACAATTTGCAAAATGATTGATAGGCTTAAAGTTGGTGGAAGAATTGCAATAATAACTTTTCATAGTCTGGAAGATAGAATTGTTAAAGATGCATTTAAGTTTTGTGCGACAGATTGCATTTGTCCAAAAAACATTCCAGTTTGCGTTTGTCATCATAAAGCAAAAGTAAAAATAATCACCAAAAAACCAATTTTGCCAAGTGATAAAGAACAAAAAGAAAACTCAAGAAGCACAAGCGCAAAACTTCGTATTGCAGAAAAAATTTGCGAATAAAATATAATATTAAGAATAACCAAAGGAGGCAGGTGAATATATTATGACAGAACATGAAAGTGATATTTTGATTGCTGAGCCAGAAGAAGAAACAATTGAAGATGTTCAAGATACACAAGATGACAGTTTGTTTGAATATCAAGAATCAGTTGCCCCAAAAGAAGAAAGCAAGGTACAAAAAAAAGAAACAGATGCTTTTGTAAACTATAAATATAACAACTTAAACAAGGTTTACAAAAAGGTTGATGTCATTCAGACCTATGTTCCACAAGCGCCAAAAAAACAAAATCAAACACAAAAACAAAGCAAAGAATTTGAAAAATATGTGACCGAGCAAAATTCTTATGAACCAGAAAAAGAAACGGTTTTGCTTGAAAAAGTGCAAGAAAAACCTACTTTTAAGGTAAAAAATAAGGCTAAAGTGTGGCTTTTTTCAATAATTTCCATTTTGGTGATGCTTGGTGGGCTTGCTATTTATAATGGAATAACCATAAACAATATGAACACTCAAATCACCGAAACCACCACAAGCATAAACAACTATAACAGCGAAATCAAAAAGGTTATAAACAGCATAGACAAACTTACTGACGAGGATAATGTTTTGGATTCTGCTGACCAACTTGGACTTAGTGAAGCCACAGAAGAAAACAGAATGACAATTGAACTCGAGCAGAAAAACGAAGTTAAGGACTACAAAAGCCAAACAAATTTTTTTGACAAAATTTGCAATTTCTTAAGACATTTGTTTGGAGGCTGATTGGCTTGAAGAAAACAATTTATACAACATATTCAATGCAAAAGAGATTACTGGCAATGTTATTGCTGATAATCTCTATTTTTATTTTGCTTTTTGTTAGATTATTTTTTTTGCAGGTTGTTGATGCAAAATTTTTGCAAGCAAAAGCAGAAAGCCAATGGACTAGGGATTTGCCCATAAATGCCGAGCGAGGGACTATTTATGACAGGAATGGTGTTGTGCTTGCAGTTAGTTATACAACTTATGATATTTTTGTTAGGCACAGCAATGTTAAGGACGAACAAGGCGTGGCAAAACTGCTTTCTTCAAAACTTAACTTGGATTATGAGAGCGTTTACAAAAAAGTTACAAACGCAAAAATAAGTGAAAGTTTAATCAAAATGCAGGTGGAAAGCAGTGTTGCAAAAGAACTGAAAAACAGCGGTTATGCCGGCATATATTACAGCGAAAACACAAAAAGATATTATCCGTTTGGAGATTTTCTTACTCAGGTTTTGGGCTATACAACCATAGATAACATTGGTCAAAGTGGACTTGAACTATATTACGATAAATTTTTGCAAGGTATTGATGGCTACAGCACTGTGCAAAGTGACATAAAGGGCTTAGAACTTTACAACACGCTTGATAGTTATGTTCCAAGCATTGCTGGCAACAATTTAACGCTTACAATTGATTATCAAATTCAAATGCTTTGTGAAGAAGCAACTCAAAGACTTATGGAAAACGAAAAGCCAACAGCGGCTCAAATGATTGTTATGAATCCAAATACTGGTGAAATACTTGCAATGACTTCAAAACCAAGTTTCGACCTAAATAATCCACCAAGAGATAATGTGCAAAAGATGCTTGAGCAAAGCAAAAACTTGAGTATTGTTGATGTGTATGAGCCTGGTAGTACCTTTAAAGTTTTGACAACTGCTGCTGCACTTGAAGAAAAAGTAACCACGCTTGAAGACAGGTTTTATGACCCGGGTTACAGAATTGTAGATGGTCAAAAAATTAAGTGCTGGAAGCATATTGGACACGGCAGTCAGAGTATGGTTGATGGACTAAACAATAGTTGCAACAGCGTGTTTGTAGACTTGGCACTTAGGCTAGGAAAAGAAAAAATGTACAAATATTTTGAAAAATTTGGCTTCGGAAGCCTTACAAATGTTGATTTTGCAGGTGAAAGTGCGGGGATTGTTATGGATAAGGACACGGCAAAAAAAGTTGACCTTGCACGCATGGGATTTGGTCAAGCGATTGCAGTCACACCACTTCAACAAATCAGAGCGATCTCAAGTGTGCTTAATGGTGGCATGTTGTATAGACCATATTTTGTCAGCAAGATTGAAAATACCGAAGGTACATTTAAAAAAAGTTTTGAGCCTGTTGTAGTAAGAAGAACAATAAGCGAAGATACAAGTGCAAAGATAAGGTATATGCTAGAGCAAGTTAGTGTAAAAG
>JAFYCH010000096.1 GCA_017539765.1 Clostridia bacterium | reverse complement strand
TGTTAAATCATAAATTTTTATTTCCATAATATACTTTATGATTTTTTTTGAAAAATATGAACAATTTACATCAATTCTTCATCATCACAATTTGGTTGTTTTTGCTCACTCTCTTTTAATTTTTGTTCATATATTCTTGCTTTTTCTCTGTTGCCCAATTCATAAGCACGCAGTACATATCCAGCATCTATACTTTTGTGTTTTGCAAGATACATCATTTGAGCATCAGTTGGCATAACGCCATTTTCGTAATCTCCAAAATATTGAGCAAGTTGTTTGCCATAAAACATATCTTGACCAATATGTATCCAGCCTTTCTTTTCAAGTTCTCGCCTAGAAGAATGATGCACAAGTTCTGCCTGCATGCTGTGGCTACGATATTCACAGCCATAAAACTTGCCATGTCTATCAAGCCAACCTGTTGCATATTTATCATTCAAAATATCAGTACCATTCCAATCAAGGTCTTCAAAACTTTCTGCTTCGGCAATTTCACAATTGGTTATGTCGTTGCCAGTGCTATAGCCACCAACCAAGTTGATAAGTTTTGCTTTGTTCAATGGTGTATTCTCATCATATCTCCACCAAAAATTATTATACTTTGCAAATTTCATACTTTAAGTATATCATACAAATACAATTTGTCAATATGATAAAATGTGATAAGTATTTTTATTGAAAAAAAATATGTCGAAATTTAACTTTGAAATAATATAACAAAAACTTTTGCCATAAGATATTTTAAGGAGAATTTTGACATCAAAAATTTGTTTAAGTCTGTGTTTATCATAACCATTTTTTCTTTACTTCTTAGGGCAATTGGCTTTTTTATGCGTATTTTGCTTTCAAGAGAACTTGGTGCAGAAGCACTTGGAATGTATCAAATTTCTCAGTCTTTTTTTTATGTTTTGGTGACAATTGTTGCAAGTGGACTGCCATCTACAATCTCTCACCTATCTGCAAGATATCAAGTAACAAAGAACAAAGATGCCGAAGGCGAAGCCGTTTGCGCATCACTAATTGTTGGTGTAAGTGTTTCTATTGTTTTGGAAATACTTCTGCTTTGTTTTAAAAGCGTAATTGTCAGTGCAACCACAAAAGGATGTTTTGCCATAATTTTATGTCTTTCGCCAAGCATCTTGATAACTGCCGTCTATGGAAGTTTTAGGGGTGCACTTTGGGGACGAAAAAAACATACTCAAAACTGTTTGAGCGAAATTGGCGAACAATTAACCAGACTCATTCTTTTTGCCGTTCTGCTGGTCTCTGCACCCACACCAATTCAAGGGGCAATAAGAGCAGGTATATGCTACTCTATATCTTGCCTTGTGAGTATGTTTTTGACAATAATCTTTTACTTTAAAGGCGGATCTGTTTTAAGGTGGCCAAAACATAGTTTCAAAAAAGTGCTAAAGGCAAGTTTGCCAATAACAATGCTCCATTTGGTTTCAAGTCTGCTACAACCCGTAATCTCAATCATTATTCCTTACGAACTTCAATGTGCTGGCTACACCGAAGCACAAGCCATTGGGCTTTTTGGAATTGTGACAGGTATGACCCTTCCACTGCTTACTTTGCCAGATACTCTCATTGGCTCTTATGCAACAGCACTGATACCAGAAATATCGTCCAATATAGCAACAAAAAACAAGTCTGCTATGACAGAGCAAATCAAATCTGCCATAACATTTACTCTGTTTATTTGTTTTATATTTGTGCCTGTGTATATTGGGCTAGGTGAAGAAATTGGCTCATTCCTTTTTAACAATATGACAAGTGGATTTTTGCTGGCAAGAGCAAGTTTTGTGATGATACCTATGGGACTGAATAACATTTCTCAAAGCATACTTAACAGCATTGATATGGAATTTAAGAGTTTTAAAAACTACATTTTGGGCAGTGTCTGTATGTTGCTTTCCATAATCTTTTTGCCAAGATATTTTGGAGTAAATGCTCTTATTATTGGCATGGGTGCATCAATAACAATATCTGGCACACTTAACTTAAGAATGTTGTCTAAATATTTGGGTTCAAAGGGGCTTATACTTAAACCACTTGCACTTATGAGCATTTTTGCATTGCCAAGCAGTATGCTTGGAAACTTTGTAAGTGGCATTTTAAAATGTCTTGTCCCACAATTTTTTCAGATTGCAATATCTGCACTTGTAACCGTTCTGAGTTTTATTATGTTGTGCATTATGTTTAATGTAATTGAAATAAAAGCAATTGCAAAATCACTAAAAAAGTTTAAAGACATAAAAGTTATGAAAAAGAAACAAAAACAAAGTGCATAATTTACTTTTTTGATTATTTTTTGAAAAAT
Source organism: Clostridia bacterium (assembly GCA_017539765.1). Classification (GTDB taxonomy): domain Bacteria; phylum Bacillota; class Clostridia; order Christensenellales; family UBA1242; genus UBA9845. The sequence goes on along the minus strand of JAFYCH010000096.1, from coordinate 2,002 downwards.
TGACAAGCATTATTTTATGATAACTTTAATGATTAGGGGCATAATTATTTATGCCATTGTGTTTTTAATTTTTAGGCTTATGGGCAAAAGACAACTTGGGCAACTGCAACCTTTTGAGTTTGTGATTACCCTGATTATTGCTGACCTTGCCACCATTCCCATGGCAGAAATAAACATACCAATTGTGCACGGAATTGTGCCACTTGTGACAATATCTATCATACATTTTTTGATTGGCTTTTTGTCCAGAAAAAGCATAAAACTACGCAAAATGTTTAATGGCAAACCAATTATTGTAGTAAGCCCCAATGGCGTAGACTATGAAGAACTTAAAAGACTTAATATGGACTTTGATGACCTAACTGAAGCCCTTAGAGAAAACAACTATTTTTCTCTTGACCAAATTCAGTATGCCATAATAGAAACAAATGGACAACTGACAGTTCTGCCAAATGCAGAAAACTCTCCACTTGCTTACGGCGACCTTAAAAACAAAAAAGAAGAAAGTGCCCTGCCGATTATGCTGGTTTGTGACGGCAAAAAGATAAAGGAAAATATGGAGCGTGCAAAAGTTGATGACGAATTTTTGTTTGATAATATGAAAAAAGTTGGTGCTTTTAAAATTAAAGAAGTGCTTATTTTTACACTTGACAACAATGGCAAAATATACATTCAGGCAAGAAACAAAAAATATAAAAGTTTTAAAGTAAACTTTAAAGGTGGTGAAAACTGGTGAAAAAGATTATTTCTGTTTTGGTTATTTCTGCCATGCTTTTGACCGCTGTTATCTTAGAGCAAGTTTTTGTGCAAAACACACTTGACACTTTGCTTGCAAAAATTGATACTTTTGATGCAGAAATTCAAAAAGTCAGTGATATAAACAGCCAAACATTGCTCAACCTTGGCAAAGACCTTGATGAATATTGGACAGAAAAAGAAAAGATTTTGTGCCTTTCTATAAACCACAACGACCTAAACAAAGTTGGCGAACAGATTAAAAAAATTGTTGTGTATGTAGATCAAAACAACAAAGACGATTGCATTTATGAACTTGAAATACTAAAATTTTATGCCAAAAGTTACAAGCATGTGATGGAAATTACACCGCAAAATTTACTGTAAGTGCCCACGGCACAATTCTGGCTGACGCATATGATACAAATAAAAAAAGAGACAAAAACTTGTCTCTTTAATTTTTTGTTGATATAAAATATCATATTGTATACAATCTCAAAAAGTGTTATTCTCTCCAGAGATATGTATAAATCGCTTTAACTTTTGTTCCTTTTTTGCCTGCAAATGACTTTCCTTTTGATGTTCTGCTTTCGGTTGAAATGTGATCTGTTGAAACATAATACGGTTTATCTTTTGCGTCAAGTGCAAAAATTTCAAATGTGTTTGCAAGAAGTCTGTGTGCATAAAGAAGTTTTTTTCCATTGTCACCAAGTGAAACAATCTTTACGCCCTTTCTGTTTCTTGGAAGAACTCCAATTTCATTTACAGCAACAATCTTTGCAAAACATGCATCTGTTGAAAGCACAACTTTGTCGGTTTCGCCAACAAGTGTTGCACAAATAAGGTTTGCATCGTCATCAAGTTTTATGCCTTTGACACCACTGCTGCTCTTTGTCTGTACTTCTACATCACTGATATCTGCATTGAGTGAAATGCCAGTGTCAGTAACAAACAAGAGTGTTTTGTTTGGTTCATATTTTTCTACATTCAAAACCTCATCGCCATCTTTGAGTTTGTATGCAAAAATGCTGTCTTTCTTTGTTTCAAATTCTTTGTATGCTGTGCGTCTTACTGTGCCAGATTTTGTAACAAACAATAATTCTTTGTTTTTAAGTTCAGTTTCGGCAAACATACCAACAACTTTTTCGTCCTTTTGATATGTTAGGAACAAGTCGCTGAGAAGTGTTCCCCTATCTTTCCATCTTGCTTCCAAAACGTTGTCGATATTCACTCTGTACATATAACCCATATTTGAGAACAAAATTAC
>JAFYCH010000095.1 GCA_017539765.1 Clostridia bacterium | reverse complement strand
TTACATCTTTTGTTGCTCTGAAAGATGGTACTTCTATTTGCAAATTAAATCCATCATTTTTAACCTTGAAACCAAGACTTGTGAGTGTGTTGATTATAAATTCTGTAGAAAGTTTTACACCGACATAATGATTGATAAATTCTGGTGTGGTTGAAATTACTCTTGTATCATAATGTCTTGCATAAACATCACTAAGTCCGCTTACGACTCTCACACCACTGTCAATATATCTCAAAATATGGAAATATCTTCCAATGGCAATTGTTGTCATCTCTGGGTCAAGAGATTTTTCATATCTGTTACTTGCTTCGCTTCTAAGTCCAAGTGCTATTGCCGTTTTTCTTATGTTTGAACTATCAAATGCAGCACCTTCTAAAATAACACTGTTGCTGTCATCTGTAATTTCGCTGTCAAGTCCGCCCATAACACCTGCAACACACATAGGCTCTTTTTCATTGCAAATCATCATTGTGCCAGGGTTAAGTAATCTTGTTTGCTTGTCAAGTGTAACAAATTCTGTTGGACGAGTAAGTTCTCTTACATAAATTTTTTCTGCAGCATTTCCATCAAAAGCATGCATTGGTTGACCAAGTTCAAGCATAACATAGTTTGTAAGGTCAGCAAGCAAATTTATTGGTCTCATTCCGCAATAATACAACCTGATTTGTACACTTTCTGGACTAATCTTTTTGTTTATGTTTGCAATTTTTATGCAACTATATCTGTAACAATTTTCTGTAAGTATCTCAACAGGTATTCTGTCCATTTGAGCATAATAATTAAGATCATCAACAACAATATTTTTAAGTGGTTTGTTAAGGAGGACTGCAATTTCTCTCGCAATTCCATAATGCCCCCAAAGGTCAGGTCTGTTTGTAAGGCTTTTGTTGTCAATTTCAAAAATTGTATCCTCAATATCATAAATGCTTTTTAGGTCTGTGCCAAGTTTTACATCATCTTGAATTTCCCAAATGCCATCGCTTTTTTCTGCAAGACCAAGTTCTTCTTTGCTGCAACACATACCTTTTGAAGGATAACCAGCAATCATAGCGTCCTTAATTTCTCCGCCAACAACTTTTGCACCAACTGGAGCAAATGCAACAAGCATACCTTCTCGCACATTGCCTGCGCCACAAACACAGTCAACAACTCCTTTGCCTGTGTCAACTTTTAAAAGATGCAAATGGTTGCTGTTTGGATGATTTTCACAAGACAAAACTTTTGCGACAATTATACCTTCAATATCTTTACCTACTTCATACACTTCTTCAACTTCTGCTGTTGCAAGTGTAAATTTTTTTATTAGTTCGTGGTAATCTACACCTTTAAGGTCAACAAAATCACCAATCCAATTTAAACTAATTTTCATATTTTCTCCTTAAATTTATAGTTTTTTACTATTTTTTTTTATATTTTTAATAAATTATCTTGTTTTTGTTTGACTTAAAAATGGAAGATTTCCACTATTTAAAAGTCTAATTTCTTTTATGTTATATTTCATCATCGCAAGTCTTGTAAGTCCAAGTCCAAATGCAAAACCTTGATATTTTGTTGTATCAACTCCACCCATTCTCAAAACTTCTGGATGAATCATTCCGCAAGGACAAAGTTCAATCCAACCGCCTTGTTTGCAAGTTTGGCAACCTTTGCCACCACAGAAAGGACAAGTAACATCAAGTTCAAAACTTGGTTCAGTAAATGGGAAGAATCCTGGACGAAGTCTAACATCCAAATCTCTTTTTAAAACTTTTGAAAGCATTGTTTTCATAAAGTAAATGAGATTTGCAACGTTGATATCTTTGCCAACCATCATACCTTCAAGTTGGAAGAATGTGTTTTCGTGACTTGCGTCAACACTTTCGTTTCTAAAACATCTACCAGGGAAAATAACTCTGCAAGGTGCACCATATTTTCTTAAAATTCTGTTTTGACCAGCACTTGTTTGAGTTTTAAGTACTTCGCCATTATCAAGCCAGAAAGTATCTTGCATATCTCTTGCAGGGTGATTTCTTGGAACATTTACTGCATCAAAGTTGTTAAACTCTGTTTCAACTTCATTTCCGTCTTCAACCATAAATCCCATGCTTTTAAAGACTTCTTCAACTTCTTTTTGAACAACAGTGATTGGATGCAAACTGCCAACTTTCTCTGCTGTTGGAACAGTTATATCAATTCTTTCTGCACTGTTAATTTCTCTTTCAAGTTTTTGTGCTTCAATCTTCTTTGCATGTTCTTCGAGTTTTGCTTCTACATATTGCTTAAAGTTGTTTATGGCAATTCCGGCATCACGTCTCTGCTCACCCGGAATATCTCTGAGATTTTGCATAAGTTCTGTAACTTTTCCTTTTTTGCCCAAAAAACTTACTTTAAGTTCTTCATAATTCTCTCCTGCATTTTGCAAAAGATTGTCAAATTCAATTTTTAGATTGTCAATAATTTCTTTCATATCTCTCCTATTGTCAACAAAAAAGCCGACCTTTACACTGATTTGTAAGGGACGACTTTGTAAAATCGCGTTACCACCCTAATTGCCATCAAAAGATGACCACCTCATCATAAGCTTTGTGTGGGCTTGCTACCACCTGATATTTCTATCAAATGCTCCTGCAAACGAAATTTCAAACAAGTTGTTGCCACAGGTGCTTTCAGCCACGACACCCATTCTCTTTTGGTCAAATTGCCCTACTATATTTGCAATCACTGCATATATTATTATTTTATAATAACTGTTACTATTTGTCAAAGAAATAAGCACACTAAACTAATTTTCTGTTACATTTTCCTTTTTTGCAACATCTTCCACTACAGCATCTGGTAAATTTTCATCTTCAACATCCGCTTCACCATCTGTAACATTTTCTTCAATTTCATTTGCCATAATGTCCGCAGTGCTTTGTTTAAGTGACCTTTCAATTTGTTTATATTGTTTTTTTAGCTCTTTCTTTTTAGCTTTTACGTCACGCCTGTATTCTGCTTTGAGCGCTTTGAACTCTTGCTTAAGTTCACTTTTTTGTTCTTGATATTCTGTTTTAACCTCTTCTTTCTTTTGTTTTTGCAATTTCTTTTTAAAACTCTTTTGAAGGTTTGCTTTATTCTCCTTTCCAAGAAGAAGTCTTACAATGTTTGTTCTGTGAGCAAACCAGATAAGTGCAAATATTGCAAAAAGAAGTAAGTTTACAGAAAGCAATTCTGCACTGCCTGTTGCATATTTTGCACTGTTTTGATAGCCTTGAATAATACTCATTGTTGCAACAATAAACAGCGATGCAACAGAGCCATAGTCAAAGAACCAAACATAGAAAAAGCCAACAATAAATGAAGCAATAAGCCAAAGTGGATTTGCAACCATAAAAACACCAAGTGAAGTTGCAACACCTTTTCCACCCTTAAACTTATATATGGCTGGGTACATATGACCAACAATAGCAGAAAGACCAGCGAGATATAATCCAATATCTTCATTTAAACCCGTATATTTAAACAGAAGCTTTCCCGCAAGTGCCGGAATTAAACCTTTAAGCAAATCAAGAATCAATGTAAGAAATCCCTTACCTGCTCCATAGGTACGAAGCATATTCATTGTACCCGGGTTTCCACTACCACTTTTGGTTATGTCACCATTGTTTTTTTTGCTGATTATTCTTGCCCAAGAAATATTTCCTATAAAATAAGAAAATACTATCAACAGAACATACTCTAAAACTACCACTTTTTCTCCTTATTTTTTTTAATTATTTATCTTTTTTGTCTACAAATTCAAGTTTGATTGGTGTGCCAGAAAAATCTATATTTCTACGCAAACAGTTTTCCAAATATCTTTGATAAGAAAAATGTACAATTGAACTATCATTTGCCTGAATTGTAAATGTTGGCGGATTTGTTGCAGTTTGACTCATAAAGTAAAACTTCAATCTTCTGCCATACTTTGAAGGTGGTTGACTGATTGCAACTGCGTCCTGTAAAATTTCATTCAAAATGCTTGTAGATGTTCTCTTGTTTGCATTTTCGTATGCCTTGATTATGTTTGGCATAATTGTATTAAGTCTTTGACCAGAAAGTGCTGACACAAAAACAGGAATATGATAATCCATAAAGGCAAGTTCTTTTTGCAACTTTTCTTTATAGAAATTTATGGTATATTCGTCTTTTGCAACCAAGTCCCATTTGTTTACAATAACAACACTTGGTTTACCTTGCTCGTGCACATAACCAGCAATACGAATATCTTGATCGCTTAGTTCTTCACTTGCATCAAACACAATTGCGACAACATCGGCACGTCTAATTGCTTCCATGCTTCTTAAAACAGAATAGCTTTCAACGCTTTCAAGTTCAATTGAACGTTTACGTCTTATGCCAGCAGTGTCAATCAAAATGCAGTCTCTGCCATCATACACAAAAGGTGTATCAATTGCATCTCTTGTTGTGCCTGCGACATTTGAAACAACCATTCTGCTTTCACCCAAAATTCTGTTTGTAATGCTACTTTTGCCCGCATTAGGTTTGCCAACAATTGCAATTTTAATTTTGCTCGGGTCGCTATCTTCTTCAATTGCCTTGTCAAAATAACTTACAACTTTGTCAAGCAAATCTCCCACACCCTTGCTGTGTTCACTTGATATTGGATATGGGTCACCAAGACCAAGAGCATAAAACTCGTATATACTATCTTCTGTTCCGTCATCGCATTTATTAACTGCCAAAACAACTGGCTTCCCAGTTTTTTTAAGTAGCTTTGCAACTTCTTCATCTTGAGCGGTAAGTCCACACATTCCGTCAGTAAGCATAATTATTACATCAGCAAGTTCCATTGCTATTTGAACTTGATTGAGTATATTTTTGTTTACTTCTGTCATTTCATGAATATCAATACCACCTGTGTCAACAAGCCAAAATTTATAATTAAGCCACTCGGCATCTGCATATATTCTGTCTCTTGTTACGCCTGGTTCGTCTTTTACGATACTTATTCTCTTGCCAACTACTTTGTTAAAAAATGTACTCTTTCCTACATTAGGTCTTCCAACCACTGCAACTATCGGTTTTTTCATAATACACATATTGTATCACTAAATATATTTTTTAGCAATTATTTATTGTTGCAATATTTCCTATTTTGACAAAATTTACAAGCATTTTTTGGTTTAAATAAACCAACAGCGAAAAATATCACAACTGAAATGGCAACAAAAACCAAAACCGAAATAACACCGCTTACAAAACCATTGCAGACAAAGTATGTCGAGACTCTATATACTACAAAACTAATCAAGTAACTAACAGCAAACTGAATGGTCAAAGAAATTGCAGTCCACTTGAAACCGATTTCCTTTATCATGACACTTGCAGTTGAAATGCATGGTGCGTAAAGTGTTGCAAAAACCAAAAATGCCAAACTGCTTTGCTTTGTTAAAAAGAACGCACTTGTTGAAAACAAAATGCTGTTTGCAATTTGACTTGCCCCACTTTTTTCACCAAGCCCATTCACCATACCAATTGTACTGACAATTATCTCTTTTGCCACAACTCCACAAAGAAGTGCCGTAACAACACCAACACTGCCAAAACCAAGTGGAATAAATAACGGTGCGAGCCAGCCAGACAGAACCTGCAAAATGCTATCACCCACTCCATATTGCATTTTTATATTGCAATTTTGCAAAATCCAAATTATGCAAGAAAAACTAAACAACATAGTTCCCGCTCTGAGCAAAAATTGTTTTATATTTACAAATACATTTTTAAAAACCTTTTTTGCGCTAGGAAATCTGTATGGTGGCATCTCCATTGCAAAAGTTACGTTCTCGCTTTTAAGCACTTTTTTGTTTAAAAGATAACTTGTCAAAAGTGCAACCATAATACCCAAAAGATATAACCCTATAATTATTAAAAATTTATGCTTTGGAAAAAAAGCCCCACAAATAACTGAATATATCGGAAGTTTTGCACTGCAACTTATATATGGCGTAAGCATTGCAGTTTTGATTTTGCTGTTTTTATTTTCCAAATTACGTGCAGTGAGCGTTGCTGTTGTGCTGCAACCAAAACACATCAAAAGCGTAAAAACGCTTTTGCCAGAAAGCCCAACTTTTTTTAAATAATCTTCAAAAGAAAAAGCAAGCCGACTCATATACCCAGTATCTTCCAAAATGTAGAGCCCCAAAAACATTAAAATTATTTGTGGCAAAAAACATACTATGGATTGAAGAGAGCCACAGACCGCAAAACTGACAAAGTCAATGATAAATTTGTTTGTTGTAAGTTTTTTAGTCAAATCAATAAGTGGTGCAAAAATAATATTTTCAAAAAACAAAGATAATGAGTTTGTCAAAAATGTGCCAACAGGTCCAAAAGTAAAAAAGAAAATTGCAAATATGATTCCAACAAAAATTGGAATTGCAAACCACCTGTTAAGCACCACTTTGTCCAGTTTCCCAAAGCCATAAATTTCTTTGCTTTTATATTTTACACATTGAGACAATATCTTATCTATAAACTCATATTTTGTTTTAAGCACATATTCACATGTGTTGTTTTTTGTTAATATTTCAATTTGTTTTTGTGATAAATTATGTCTTTTTATATAATATTCATCGAGTTCCAGAACCTTTATTTTATCAAATGTTTCAATATTTAAATTAAGCAACTCATCAAGCTTTTTTGATATGATATTTTGGTAAGTTAACTTATTTTGATATATTGTATCAAAATTTATTATATTTTCTACAATTTCCGTAACTTGTTTTTTATTGTATGCGTCACACAAATATACTTCTATCCCCAGCCAATCTTTAATTTTTTGTACATTTATTTCAATGCCTTTTTTCTTGATTTCCGTTGCCATATTTATACATAAAATAGGACATATTCCCATTTCTAGTAGTTCAAGTGTCAAAAGCAAACTCTTTCCAAGATTGTTTCCATCTGCAATATTTATTACTTTACAGTTTTTGTGAGTAAGCAAATAGTCTCTTGTAACACCTTCTTCAAAACTGTATGGTGACAGAGAGTATGTGCCAGGTAGATCAGTCAAAGTTATTTCTTTTTTTGATTTTGTTTTATACTTTTTTTCTTTAAACTCAACCGTTACGCCATGCCAATTGCCAACGTGTTCATCTGCATTTGTTACCGAATTAAAAAAGGTGGTTTTGCCTGTGTTAGGATTGCCTACAAGTGCAACAATATCTTTCATAATAACTCCACATAAATATTTTCGAGTATGCTTTTTCTGAGTGCAAGTGCGTAGCCTCTTATTGAAATCATAAACGTATTTTTAAGGGGCGACACTGAAAGCACTAAAACGACTTGTCCACTCAAAAGTCCAAACTCCATAAGCCTTCTTTTTAGGTGCGTATCACCAAGTACTTTGACAATTTTTGCTTTTTGATTTTCTTTAAGAATACTTAATTTTTGTTCCATATTTTATTTTACTTTTTTGGTTTTTCTAATATGCAAGTTTTAGGCAAAAGTCATAATAAACTTTTTTTAAAAATAAAATTATATAAGGAGATTTATGGAAACATCTTTTTGCGAACTTAGAGGCAAGGAAGTTATCAACATTGTTGACGGCAAACGCCTCGGCAAGATTATTGACATAGTTTTTGATACAAGATTTGGAAAAGTTCTTGGAATTGTTGTGCCTTGCTATAACAAAAGTTGGAATATTTTTAAACAATGCGATGACATATTTATTCCATTTAACAGTGTATGTAAGTTTGGCGAAGATGCCATTTTGGTGCAAATATATATTCCAAATCAAAATGGTGCAATAGGCAAAAAAAACAACAGAATGTTTAACACCAGAAATGCAAGGACTTGTGCTGCTGAAAATGTTGAGACTGCCGAATATGATTCGGCTATGTTAGATGCACCAAACAATTTTGACACAGACGCAAATGCTGAAAAATACAACTCAGCCGCAAATCAGAATATTCAAAACGGTGCATATAATCAAAACGCAAATTCAATCACAACTCCACCACCACTTTACCCAGATGGTTAAAACAAAAATTATTATATAATTTGCCAAAATAAATCAAATTGCAATTTTCTTTTCACTTTTTAAGTTTTGATCATTATTATACAATGGAAGTGTGGAGATTTTATGACCATATATGTTGAATATATAATTATAGATAACATTGTCATAAACACACTTATTCTTCTTTTGACAAAAACCATACTCAAACATAATACTAGCAAAAAAAGAATACTGTTTGGTGCTTTGCTTGGCACAGTTGTTTCACTTTTTTCTCCACTGCTACCTGCTGTTATATGCAACATCATAAAAATTCCACTTGGACTTTGTATGATTTTGGTTGCATTCAAAAGTAAAAATGTAAAAAATCTGATGATAAGTTTTGCCGTGTTCACAATTTGCACATTTGTCTTTGGTGGTGCTTGTTTTGGCATTATGCAGGTTTTGGGAATTGAAGTAATAATCAACAACGGCATAAGTTATACATACAAATTTCCTGTTGGTGCAGTCTTGCTTGTTTGCTTTGTGACCTATGTAGCAATAAAAAATATTGTTTTGTATCTATATCAAAAGAAAAAACAACACGAGTTTTATTATGACACAACTCTTTGTGAAAATAACAAAAAAATATCCGTGACTGCATTTTTGGACACAGGCAACAAACTTGTTGTCGATGAAAAAAGTGTGAGTATTATAAATTACAAAACATTTAATATGCTCTACCCCAAAATAAGCCTTGCAGACATTTTGCTCAAAAAAAGCTTAAGTCTTAAAAACGAAAAGTATATAGAAATTCAAAGCATAGACGGCAACAAAAATTCAATACTTACCTTTGAAATCGACGGGCTTTATATAGACAAAAGACAAATTAAAAATGCAAAACTTGGACTATCACTGACAAGTTTCAACAAAAAACTAAATAGCGATATGATTATTTCACAAAAATTATTAGGAGAATTTTATGATAAGTTTGAAACAAATTAAAAAATACATACAAAATTTGCTTTCAGGAAAATTTTTACTGGAAGAGAATAAACTGACAGATGACATCATTCTTTTTCTGTGCAGTGGCGATGCACTTCCAAGTCCGCTTGATAGTGAAACTGAACTAGAATATATAGAAAAAGCAGAACTTGGCGACGAAGAAGCAAAAAATAAACTCATTGAACACAACTTGCGTCTTGTTGTGTATATAAGCAAAAAATTTGTCAACACAAACATTGAACTTGAAGATTTGATAAGCGTTGGTTCAATTGGACTAATCAAAGCCGTAAATAGTTTTAAACTGGAAAAAAACATAAAACTTGCAACTTATGCCAGCAGATGCATTGAAAATGAAATTTTGATGCACCTAAGAAAGACTAGCAAACTTAAAGTTGAAGTTAGCCTAGATGAGCCTTTGACTGTCGATGGTGACGGAAACGAAATTGTACTTGGTGATATTTTGAGTATGGAGACGGACAGCGTTT
>JAFYCH010000094.1 GCA_017539765.1 Clostridia bacterium | reverse complement strand
TGGAGAGATTATTATGAAAAATGATGAAATATTGGCAAAAAATTTAGTTAATTATAGTTGCAAAATAAAGCCGAAAGAAAAGGTGCTTGTTGAGTTTTCACCTTGTGCACAAAATTTGGTAAACGAACTTATAAAAGAAATATACAAAGTTGGCGCATATCCGTTTTTGCACATGAAAGATGCAAAACTTATGCGTAGTCTACTTTTAGGCACAACAACAGAACACAGCAAGTTATGTACAAAATATATGAAACCAATTTTTGAAGATATGGACGCATATATTGGTATCAGTGGTGGCGATAATGTTTATGAATCCAGTGATGTTCCATCAAGTCAAATGCAACTGTTTTCAATCAATTACTCAAAGCCCATTCATCACGACATAAGAGTGAAAAAAACAAAGTGGGTGATTTTGAAATATCCAACTGCTGGTTTTGCTCAACTTGCAAATATGAGCAGTGAAGCATTTGAAAAATACTATTATGACGTTTGCTGTCTCAACTATCAAAAAATGAACGATGCTATGACTCCATTAAAAGATTTAATGGAAAATACTGACAAAGTTCGCATTGTGGCACCAAACACAGATTTAACTTTTAGTATAAAAGGTATAAAAGCAATAAAATGTGCAGGGGAGATGAATATTCCTGATGGTGAAATATACACAGCACCAGTCAAAAATAGCGTTAATGGCAAGATAACATACAACGTTCCAACAATTTATGCAGGAAAGAGATTTGACAACGTCTGCCTTGAATTTAAGGACGGAAAGATTATCAACGCAACATGTTCAAATGGTGGCAATTTGTCACTAAACAAAATTTTGGATACAGACGAAGGCGCAAGATATGTTGGCGAGTTTTCTTTTGGACTTAATCCATACATTTTGGAGCCAATGCTTGACATTTTGTTTGATGAAAAAATTTGTGGCAGCATTCATTTTACACCAGGCAGTTGTTATGACGATGCATACAACGGCAATCAAAGTGCAGTTCATTGGGATATGGTTTTGTGCCAAAGAAAAGAATATGGTGGTGGCGAAATTTGGTTTGATGATAAATTGATACGACGTGACGGACTTTTTGTCTTAGACGAACTAAAAGGGCTTAATCCAGATGCTTTAAAGTAAAAAATGAGATAATTAAACTAAATAAATTTAGTTTAAATATAAAAAGGAGAAAATATGATAAAAGTAGGAATTAATGGTTTTGGAAGAATTGGAAGATTGATGTTTAGAGCATCATTAGACAGAGATGACATTCAAGTTGTGGCAGTAAATGACCCGTTTATTACACCAGATTATGCAAGATATTTGCTTTGCTATGACAGTGTTCATGGCAGATTAAATGCCGATGTCAAAGTTGTTGAAAATGGTCTTGAAGTAAATGGACATTTTGTTCGTTTTTATGAAGAAATGGACCCTAGCAACATAAATTGGAAAGAGTATGGTGCAGAATATATTGCAGAAGCAACGGGCAAGTTTACAAGTGCAGAAAAAGCACAAGCACACTTGAACGCAGGAGCAAAAAAGGTTATTATCACAGCACCAGGCAAAGAAATGCCAATGTTTGTTATGGGCGTAAATAACGAAAAATATTCAAAGGATATGAACATTGTTTCAAATGCAAGTTGTACAACAAATTGTTTGGC
>JAFYCH010000093.1 GCA_017539765.1 Clostridia bacterium | reverse complement strand
TTTTGTTGTTGTTTTTTGTTCGTAATCTGAACTGCTTGTTTTATAGAATGTGTGAGTGAGTGTTTCTGAAACACTTCTTTCTCCACTTGTATTAGACCAAACGGCATACCAAGTTGTGTTGGTTGTTGGTTTTTTTGCACCACTTGTTCAATCGGCTGCTGTATCAGTGTCTGTATCGGCCCAACCTACAAATGTAAAACCGCTTCGTGTAGTTGTCCAATAATCTAGATTTGAATATGTAGGCGTGCCAGCAACACCACCACTGTTTGCAGGATTGCTTGATGATAAACTGTAGTTATAATAAACGGTTACACCAGTGTATGGTATTGTTTTTGTTGTGGTTTTATCTGTGTAATCTGAACTGCTTGTTTTGTAAAATCTATGAGTAAGTGTTACATATTCATTTCTTGTACCACTTGTATCACTCCAAACAGCATAAAATTTTGGGGTTGCAGAATCTGAACTTACACTTGTTGAACCAGAACCTGCTGCAACCTCTGCGGTATAATCATTTCCTGTAGAATAACCGACAAAAGTTTTTCCACTTAATGATGGATTAGATTTTGAATATGATTGAGTAGCAGGAGAAACATTGTATGCATAATACGTTGTATCTGTAACTGTTGAAGAACTTGTGTCATAGAATGTCCAGCCCTTTTTCCAAACAGCATAAAATGCTGCGTATGATTGGTTTGGCCAATCCTGGTGTGTGCCAGATGTCCATATCGGATTATTGTCTGTATTCCAACTCCAACCAGCAAAACTGAACCCAGTGTTTGTTGGGTTTGTTGGCATGCTATGTGGTACGGAGTAAACAAAATATTTTACAGCGTAAGTACTGTTAAGAGTTGTTGAATAAAATCTTGCTTCGTGTGTTGAATATACATAAAGATTTATATATTTCACACCTCTTGTTGCCGTCCATGAATAGGAAATTTCTCGGTATTGGCTGGTAGAAGTTAAATCTACCGTATCTGATGATGTATATTCAGATAATGCTATACAACTGTCGGCGGTACCACTTCTGAGTGTAATAGAAGTTGCAGTAACACTGCTTCTGTAAACCTTTGTTTTAATAGCATTTTTTGTTAAATCGCTTGGATATTGAGCAGATGTATTCCTTAAACGTCCAGTATAACCAGAAGTTGTAATGGTTGGCGGAGTGTCTGACATAGAACTTGAAACAAGTGTTCCGTTATATTTGTAATAAGTAATAACCAAATAATCGGCTTCAACTTCCCAAGCATAACAGGTTGAACCATCTGTATCAGTTGTGGCAGTTGAAGAAGTTTTCCAAACATATCCCTCTGATGTAAGTGTAAAGTTTGTTTTAACAGCATTTGCTTGTGAAACATTGCTTGCATACTTCAAAATTTGATATGATGCAACATCATTTTCAACCAAATATGTTGTGTATAAATAAACATTAAAATTGTTTGAAACTGTTGATGCCAAATATATGTAAGGACTATTTCCACTTGAAGGGTATATTTCAATGCCCGCACTCCCGTCACCACCATCGCCCACGATTGATGGTTGGCCGTAAATGTTAGCCAAAGAAAGACATGGACCATTTCCATACAAAACAACGCTCCCGTCTGCGTTAATTGAGCCACCTGCCATATTCAAGTGACCATAAACATTGATACCTTCAGGTATTACAATTGAACCACCGGTAATATTTAAAACACCAGTGCTTGCAATATTAAGACCATAATCTGTGCCTGTGATAGTTACACCAGTTGGAACATTGATTACTCCACTGATGGTTATTGTGGCACCAAGTGTAATATCGGTTGCGCCACTATTTAGTGCGTCTCTAAGTTGGGTTTCTGTTGTGACAGTGACAGAAGGCAATTCTCCAAGATATAAACTATAATAATCCCCATTGTCAACTGGAGTTGAATTTAATTGATACTGTGATGTTTTGCTTCCAGAAAGATCAATACTAAATTTATTTGTTACTTGTGAATATGTTAATGTTTTTGCATATCTAATAATTTCATAAGAACTTGCAGTAAGGTAAGATGTATCTATAATAATTCCTTCATTATAAGGAGGTAGTGCATCAATATAAACCAAAGGTAAATTGTATGAACTAGTATTAGTAAATAAATCACCATCTGAGTGTCCATATTGTTCAAAATGAATTTCACCACCATACATATAAAATTGATTTCCATATGTTTGATTAAAATAGAGAGCACCACCATCATAAACGTAAACATTACCACAAGTACTACATTTAATAGCATCATTATAATCATAGTAAAATTCACCATAAATATTTATTGTTTGGGTTGTATCTACACCGCCACCCTCGGCATATATTGCACCAGTGCTTCCAATGGTTAATGTACCAACCCTGGTCAACCATGAGCCACCTCTAAGTATTAATGTTCCATTACAGTAAAAATCTATACCTGTTAAATCTAGTCCAGCATCAAAAGAATCTAGTGTGGCATCAACTGGAAGAGTCCAACTATCACCCCAATCAATATAAATACCAGATGTATCAAGAAAGTCTCTGTAACCTTCAGCATATGCTTGTTCAAGAGTATCTACACTGCCATGAATATTTACCACACCATCTGTTATATCATAAGCATGCACTGTTTGGTCTGAGTCGGTGCTGTTTTGCAGTTTGGCTGCAGTTGAATTTTGTAAAAGAAGTGTTGCTCCTCCAAAAAATGAAAATAAAGCCAGAACCAAAACTAGTGCTAACTTTGTGATTTTTGAAATTAATAAATTAGATTGAACTTTTTTGTTTTTCATATCTATTCCTTCCACCTTCTGTAATTTTGTAAAGCGATTAGTCATTTCTAATTTTGAGAATATATATAAAGCAAACAAATTAGATTGTGAGATTCTTCCTTGGTCTACGATATAGGCTAAGTCGGAATGACATTTTTACTGTCACCCTGACATCGCTTCTTGCCTATCTTAGGAAGGGTCCCATATACTATCACCATGGTTTTATACGGTTGAGATTCTCACGCTTCGCTCAGAATGACAACAAATGCTCTGAATGACAGTGTATTTTGTTTGCAGAAAGTATACGATTTATATAAAACTTTTACATACGAAAAACCAATCAAATACACTCTTTTTGAATAAAGCAAACTTGACTTGGTAATGTAAAAGATATTTAGTTTACAGACAAATGGCAAAAATTTGCCCGTTTGTCTTCACTTATATTTTAACTTAAATATTAAAATATATCAAACAAAATAACCCTCTTTTGCAAAATTTTTAAAATATTTTTTTTGATTTATATTTTTTTAAAATATATATTTCTGTTTTGTTTCTCCGTAAAACCTGATTTTAAATGTCATATTGTTAAGATTCTTTCCTTTCCGAAGCACACTGCTCGCTTAAAATAACAACACACATTTTATCATGCTGACCCAGCATATATCATAAACAACAAAAGATTGTTCCACGTAATTAATCCATACTTTGATTTAAATGAGTGTTGTGCTAAACATTCTGAGACCAACTTTTTTCTTGACTAGCAAAAAAATCCATTTCATATGTTTGATGGTTGAAATTCTTTGTAAGAACACAAGAAAGTAATGTTTAATTACAGAGCAAAATAATCTGACTATGTTTGCGCTATAAAATATATTGTTTTTAAAATATTTTTCGAATAAAAAACAACAAAAAAAGGATAAATTAATTAAAATTTACCCTATTTTTGCTAATTTTTTTTGTTTTTTAAATAATTTTCGCTTTTATTTAAATTATTAATATTTTTGATATTTTGTATCAATAAGCATTTGAGACTTAGTATTATTATTTAAATCTTGAAAGGTCAATTGTAATTGGTCTTCTACGTCTTCTACCTCTCTTGTTTTTTGCTATGACAATAATTGTGATTATTACACCAGTAACAACCACTGCAGCAGCGACTGCAAGAATGATTATCAATTTTTCATTTCCTTCTGGCTTTGTGAATTCTGCATAGAATACTTTGTCGCCAAATGAGCCGGAAGCGATGGTTATGTTCTTTTCCGGTTTTGAGCCATTGCTGCCAGTCCAACCAAGGAATTTGTAGCCATCTTTGCTTGGTGTTGGCAAAGCAACAGCTTGACTGGTTATTGTATAGTCCATTTCTGTTAAAACGCCATCTACAAATATTCTTATTTTGTAAACAACAATTTCAAACTCTGCAGTGATTTCACAATTTCCACTTACTCCCAAAATTGTAACTTGTGCCTTGTTTAAGTTTTGTGCGTTATAATAACTACCCTCACCTTTCACCCATGTTACAAACTTGTAACCATTGTTTGCTGAAGCAGTCATTTTTACATCATCACCACGAAGTACAGACACAGATTCACCTTTGTCAACCGAGCCCATTGTGTCATCGTAAACAACACTTATGGTAAAAATTTGGCTAATGTAAAGTGTGAACTCTTCGTCTTTTTTAAGTTGGAAATTATCCATTTGCAAATTATTAATTCTTGTTGCTTCTCTGCCATTTTCTGTCCATGACAAATTATATTTGCCCTGAATAAGTGCAACAAGTGAAATTTCTGTGCCATAGTCAAAAAGTATTCCATTTGATGTTATTTCGTAAACATCAACATCTTGACCATTAATTTTTATTGTTACTTCAGGGTCAATATTTTGATTTACATTATTTTCAAAACTAATTTTAATTTTGTACTGATTTATAACTTGAATAAATGTCGCTGTATATGTCGCATTTCCTGTTACTGCAACAGGTTCATTGCCTTCTCCGTCAACCCATT
>JAFYCH010000092.1 GCA_017539765.1 Clostridia bacterium | reverse complement strand
GGAAAGTTGCCCGTGCAATGATAAATTTGATTTTTCATTTCAAAAATGGATTTTGTTTGACAGCAGAATAAAAGAAAGACGAAAAAAACATATGGATAACTTAAACAGAACAAAAGGCAGAAAAGTGATTTTAAAAAACAGAAAACAAGTAAACAAGTTTTTAAAAGAATTAAGAAAAGAATTGGAACAAAAATAGAGTATGTTTGTAGAAGTAATTGTAGATATTTTGAACAGTGAAGTTGACAGAATATTTGATTATGAAATCAGCACCCCAGCCAAAGTTGGAACAAGGGTGCTTGTTCCATTTGGCAAAAGAAATGTCGAAGGTTATATTTTAAAGACGAAAGAAAAATCTATTTTAGATAGATCTAAAATAAAAAGTGTAATAAGCGCTGATGAAAAACCTGTTTTGCTTCCAGAAATGATAGAACTCATTGACTTTATGACACAAAATTTTAACATAAGAAAAATGGATGCAATAAGGCTTTTTGTGCCAGCGGGTTTAAGGCAAAACAGGGTCAAAGAAAAATATATAACTTATGCAAGTTTAAAAACTGAAGAATTTGATGTAGAACAGTTTAAAAAGACGGCAAAAAATCAAAGGGATTTGTTCTTATATCTCTTGCAAAACAAAACAGAAAACTTGACTGTGCTAAATCAGAAGTTTACAAGCACAGCCGTAAAAAAGTTGCTTGACAAGGGACTACTTAAACTTGAAAAAGTAAAAACTAGTGCAGCACCTACAAATTATGGCACAATAGAAGATAATGTAAAACTTACAACAACTCAACAAAAAATTGTAGATACAATATCGAATAAGGCTGATACTTATTTGCTGTTTGGAGTGACTGGAAGTGGCAAGACAGAAGTGTATATGAATGTTATAAAAAATATGTTAAACGCCCAAAAGACAGCCATAATGCTTGTGCCTGAAATTTCTCTCACGCCGCAGGTTTTGATGCATTTTAAGGCTAAATTTGGTGATGATATTGCCATTTTGCACAGCGGATTAAGTGCGAGAGAGCGTTTTGATGAGTGGTTTAGAATATATAATGGTCAGGCAAAGGTTGTTGTTGGTGCAAGAAGTGCAATTTTTGCTCCCATAAAAAATGTTGGTGTAATTGTTATTGACGAAGAGCATGACACAAGTTACTTTAGCGAGTCAAACCCAAGATATTCAACCATAGAAGTTGCAAAATTTAGGGCAAAGTATAATGGTGCATCACTTATTCTTGGCAGTGCAACACCTGATACTGAAAGTTTTTACAAGGTACAAACAGGAGAATACAAACTTTTGGAAATGCCTGAAAGAGTAAACAAGGCACCAATGCCAAAATTTGAAATTGTTGATATGTTAAGCGAAATCAGAAACGGCAACAGTTCAATTTTTAGTCGCAGTTTGATTGCTGAACTTTGTGATATTATCAAAAACAAAAAGCAAGCAATGTTGTATCTCAACAGACGTGGCTATCAAAGCAGCGTGGTTTGCAGAGATTGCGGAAATGTTGTCAAGTGTGAAAATTGTGATGTTCCACTTGTTTATCACAAAGAAGACAATCTTTTAAAGTGTCATTATTGTGATGCAAGGTATCATTTGCTTTCTGCATGTCCAAAGTGTGGAAGCAAAAATTTGAGATATGGTGCAATTGGAACGCAAAAAGTTGTTGAAGAACTCAACAAACTGTTCCCTAATTTGCCAATATTCAGGATGGATAATGACAACACCAGAACAAAAGATGCT
>JAFYCH010000091.1 GCA_017539765.1 Clostridia bacterium | reverse complement strand
TTTTTTTATCAATATTTCCAAATATTGCACACAATATAAGTGTGGAGGTTTATTATGTGTGACAATTTAATTTTGGGTATGGCAATTGGTTTTGTTGTTGGTGCTATGCTTGTACATAACAACCAAAAAGCAAACCAAATTATTGATGATGGCAAGGAAAAAATTAAAGATGCAATAAATAAAATTTAAGGTAGGGCTAAAAAATAGCCCTTTTTTGTTTGTAAGTATTTTTTTTATATGATAAAATAAAAATGAGGTTAATTTGAATAGGTTAGGACTTGATATTGGAAAGGCAAGAATAGGTGTTGCAATGAGTTATTCTGTTTTGGCATCAAATCTAGAAACAATTTATTGTAAAACATGGACAAAGGACACAAACTATATTGCTTCTATTGTTGAAAAAAATAATATTGAAGAAGTTGTTGTAGGTATGCCTTACAATATGGACGGAACTGAAAGCGAAATGTGCGAGTATGTCAAAAAGTTTTGTGAGATGCTAAAATCTAAAATTCATGCAAAGATTTGTTTTGTTGATGAAAGATTATCAAGCATTTCGGCAGAGCATATTATGCACGACAATGGGGTTAAGGTTTCAAAAAAGAAAGGACTCATTGATCAGATTGCAGCATCAGTAATTTTGCAAACCTATTTGGATTGCCAACAAAAATGAATTGATATGATGGCAAAAACATAAGGCTTTATCAATCAATAGTAAAGGAGATTTAAAATGAAAGAAGAGAAAAAAGAAGTAGTTAATGAAGCAAATGCTCTTGATGCATTGTTTGATGCAAACAACAACGCAAACATAACTTTGTACAACGAGAAAGATGAACCTGTAGAGTTTGAGCAAATTGCAATTATTCCACTTAATGATAGAGTTTATGCAATTTTGAAGCCAACAGCAGATGTGGAAGGTGTTGCAGATGATGAAGCGTTTGTTTTTGAAGTTGTAGAAGATGAAGAAAATGGCGATTCATTGCGTCTTGTTGAAGATGACAAAGTTATTGATGCAGTATTTGCAGATTATAACAAGTTGCTTGACGAACAAGATGATGAAGATTAATTTATAGATAAAATTTAACTCATGAAATGATGGCATTTTTATATGCTTTTATTGGCATGAGTTTTTTTATGCATTTTATAGAATATATCAAAATTCTGCAATAGTGGAATAAACATAAAATTTTAAATTTTTTTACAGTTAATTACTTGAAATGTATGGAAATATATGTTATAATCAAGTGTTTCAAAATACACACCAAATGTCATTTGTCGCGCGTTGCCATAAAAAAATGGTTGGAGACAGAGTTTTAAAGCATTTGGGAGGACTAAACGAGGAGGTTTTTTTTAATGTCAGTTATTTCAATGAAACAATTATTAGAAGCAGGAGTTCACTTTGGTCATCAAACAAGAAAGTGGAATCCAAAAATGGCAAAGTATATCTATACAAGCAGAAATGATATACATGTCATCAACCTTGAACAAACTTCTGAACTTATTGACATTGCTTATGCTTACATAAGAGATGCAGTTAAAGACGGAAAAAGAGTTTTGTTTGTAGGTACAAAGAAACAAGCACAAGATGCTGTTAAAGAAGAAGCAGAAAAGTGTGGCGAGTATTATGTTAATAGTCGTTGGCTTGGTGGCACACTTACAAATTTCAGAACAATTCGTTCAAGAATTGACAAGCTCAACAAATTAGAGCAAATGGAAAAAACAGGAGAATTTGATTTCCTTCCTAAAAAAGAAGTTGCAGAACTTAAAGCTGAAAAAGAAAAGCTTACAAAGTTCCTTGGCGGAATTAAGGATATGACAAAACTCCCAGGCGTAATTTTTGTTGTTGACAGCAAAAAAGAAGAAATCTGTGTAAAGGAAGCAAAATTACTTGGCATTCCTGTAATTGGTCTTATCGACACAAATTGCAACCCAGATATGATTGATGTTGTTATTCCAGGAAACGATGATGCAATTCGTTCAATCAAACTTATTGCAAGTGCTATGGCTGATGCTGTAATCGAAGCAAAAGAAGGCGAAGAAGCCCTTGCTGCAAGAAAACAAGCAGAAGAAGAAAATACAGAAGCAAAAGCAGAAGAAAAAATCGACATGGAAGAAGCTTTAAAGCAAGAACCAGTTGAAATGGAAAACAAAGACGAAGAAGAAAAGCCAGCAAGAAAAAAAGCAAAAAAACCAGTTAAAAAAGAAGAAAAGAAAGCATAATAAGGAGATAGTTATGGCATATAGTGTTAGCACAGAAGAAATTAAAATGTTAAGAGAAAGAACAGGCGCAGGCATTATGGATTGCAAAAATGCACTTATTAAGGCAGAAGGCGACATTGACCAAGCTTGCGACATTTTAAGGGAACTTGGTGTCACAAAAGCAGCAAAAAAAGCAAACAGAATTGCTGCAGAAGGTGTTGTTCACTCATATATTCACATGGGTGGAAAAATTGGAGTTTTGCTTGAAGTTAACTGTGAAACAGACTTTGTTGCAAGAAGTGATGCGTTTAAAGAACTTGTTAATGACTTAGCTCTTCAAATTGCAGCATCTGCACCAGAAGTTGTATCAAGAGAAGAAGTTAGTCCAGCAAGAGTAGAAAAAGAAAAAGAAATTCTTAAAAATGAAGCTCTTAATGAAGGTAAGCCAGAAAAGATTATTGACAGAATCGTTGAAGGTGGAATCAATAAACTCTATGGTGAAATTTGTTTGCTTGAACAAAACTTCATCAAAGACCCATCAAAAAAAGTTTTGGATATTGTAAATGAAGCAGTAGCTAAAATTGGTGAAAAAATCAATGTTAGAAGATTTGTTCGTTATGAAATGGGCGAAGGTCTTGAGAAAAGACATGACGACTTTGCAAGCGAAGTTATGAGTCAAATGAAAAAGTAAAAAATAACATATCGCATTTTGCGGTATGTTTTTTTGTGCAAAAAATGTTTTTTTATTATATATTTTCATATATATATAAATATAGTGCTGTAATCAATTGCAATTTTTTTAAAAACGATATAAAATAGAAGAGTATTAAGGAGAAATTTTATGTTATTTCAATCAGAAAATGAAGTTTATCAAAGTTTAAAAGAAGGATTAAACAAAGCACAAGATCATTTGGATTTTGAATATGCTTCAATAAGAGCAGGCAGAGCAAATCCAAAAATTCTTGACAGAGTTTTGGTTAATTATTATGGTAGTATGACACCACTTAATCAAATGGCAAACATTACTGTTCCAGATCCAAGATGCCTTCTTATTAATGTTTGGGATTTGAGTGCATTTAAAGACGTATTAAAGGCAATAAACGAAGCAAACTTGGGACTTGCTCCAAGTGACGACGGAAAGTCTATAAGACTTACTTTCCCAGTTCCAACAGAAGAAAGAAGAAGAGAACTTGTAAAACAAGCAAAAGCATTGCTTGAAGAAGCTAAAGTTAGCATGCGAAATGAAAGACGTGATGCTATGGACGCTTTAAAAGAAATGAAGAAAGAAAATCTTCTTACAGAAGATACACAAAAAAATGCAGAAAAAGAAGTTCAAAAAATTCTTGACAATGCAACAAAAGATGTTGATGATTTGTTTGCAGCAAAAGAAAAGGAAATAATGTCTGTATAATGGATTTGCAAAATTATATAGGTTATCCTGTCGAGATTGTCAAAAAAGAACTTGAAAGCAAAAATATAAAATACAGAATAATAGAAAGTAGTGAAATACAAAAGAAATTTGATACAATATTGGTTGTAAAAATTTCACAATTAAATGATATTGTGGAAATAACAACCGATAAATTTTTGCTAAATATCTAGGAGAATTATGAAACTATTTTCAAAAAAAGAAACAATTGACCCAAACAACTTGCCAAACTGCATTGCTTTTATCATTGATGGCAATGGTAGATGGGCAAAAAAGCGCGGAATGCCAAGAATGCTTGGACATAGTGCAGGAATAGAAGCAGT
>JAFYCH010000090.1 GCA_017539765.1 Clostridia bacterium | reverse complement strand
CTTTCTGCATACTTCTGCACTCTTTCTCCAATATCACCAATTCTATCGCCAACTTTTAATCCATTGATACCTTCAAAGAAACTTTGCTTTGTTACATCAATAAGCCTTTGTTTCTCTGGACTGATTTGTCCAACAGGGAATGTTCTGGCAGCGTCTCCGTTAAAGCCACGAATCATTGCACCACAATCAATGCTGATTATTTGTCCTTCTTTAAGTATGATATCTGCCCTAGGTATTCCATGCACAACAACATCATCAATGCTTGCACATATTGAACCAGGAAAGTCACCATAACCTTTAAAGTTTGGAATTGCACCTTGGCTTCTGCAATAATCTTCTGCAATCTGGTCAAGTTCTAATGTGCTTATTCCAGGACGAATATTCTTTTCTACAATATCAAGCATACCTTTTGTAATTCGGCAGGCTTCTTTAATAAGTTCAATTTCTCTTTTAGTTTTTAGATAAATCATATTTCTACTTCTCTAAAATTTTACAAATTTCCTTTGTAATTTCATTTATTGGCTTTTCGCCATCAATTTTGTGATAGCCAGTGTGGTTTTTGAAATATTCTATAATTGGATAGGTTTTTTGAATGTAGTCATCATATCGCAAAACTGCAATTTCTTCTGTATCGTCCTTTCTTTTTACAATATCTTTTCCACATTCATCACAGACCAAACCGTTTGTTTGAGACAGGATAAATCCTTTTCCACAACCACCGCATACGCCCCTGTCAATAACTCTCTTTATGATACATTGTCTTGAAACACAAATTTCTAAGATATAATCAATATTTATGAGTTTTTCCAGTTGTTTTGCTTGATACACTGTCCTAGGAAAGCCATCAAGCAGCAATCCTTTGGACATATCAAGTGTTTTAAAATGTTCTTCAACAAGCTTAAGTGTAAGTTCGTCAGGAACAAATCTTCCGTTGTCTATATAAGACCTAATCTCATTTGCTAAATCACTGTCTTGTTTTGTGATTTGTCTAAACAAATCTCCTGTAGAAATATAATTTAGACCAAACAATTCCTTAAGCCTTTTGGCTTGTGTACCCTTTCCACACGCTGGTGGACCAATTAAAATAATATTCATAACACCTTCAAATTACTTTAAAAAGCCTTTATAGTTTTTCATAAGAAGTTGTGCTTGAAGTTGTTTGTCAATTTCAAGAGCAACACTTACAACGATTATCATTCCAGTAGCACTGAATGCTGATACAAGACCTGTGTCGCCAATAGCTTTGAATATAAGTGTTGGGACAATGGTTAAGAACGCAAGGAACATAGCACCAAAGAATGTTATTCTCTTGTTGATTCTGTTCAAGTAATCTGCTGTTGCTTTTCCTGGTCTAATACCTGGAATAAATCCACCGTTTGATTGAATTTGTTTTGATACATCATCTGGTTTAAAGCTCATGTATGCTGTAAAGTATGCAAATCCTAAAATAAGCAAACCAACAAGAATACTATATGCCCAGCTTCCTGCACCAAGATATGTGTTATACCAAGTTGCAGCACTGCTGTTTGGCCAGAATATGCTCATAACTATTTGTGGGAATGAAAGCAAACTCATTGCAAAGATAATTGGAAGCACTCCCGTTCCCATAAGTCTTATAGGAATAAATGTGCTTTGACCACCATATAATTTTCTTCCTCTCATTTGTTTTGCATATTGAACAGGAACTCTTCTTTCTCTCCGTCCATCATAACAATCATAGAGAAAATAATTACAAGTGCAACTATAAATGCAAGTAATTGCCACAATTGGTCAATATTTCCTGTAACAGCACCTGTTATTGAATTGAATATCGCTGTACCTGCTGTTGATAAAATACCAACAAAGATTAAAAGTGATAATCCATTTGCAATGCCTGTTTCAGTAATCTTTTCACCAAGCCACATTGTAAATAATGCTCCTGCAACAAGTGTAATTACAACAACTGTATCTGTAAGCCACTCAGTGCCAAAGAATAAACCTGTGTTTATTCCACCAGCTTTTGAGAAAGCAACTACGATGCCAATTGCTTGTGCTGTTGCAAGTATCAAAGTAAGAATTTTTGTATATTTGTTTAACTTCTTTCTGCCTTCTTCACCTTCTTTTGCAAGACGTTCCCAACTAGGAATTGCCATTGAAAGAAGTTGAACAACGATTTCTGCTGTAATGTATGGAGATACACCAAGTGCAAGAATTGCACCATTAGAAAGCGCACCACCTGTTACACCAGAAAGCAGTTCCAAGAATGTTTGTCCAGAAACCTGTGAAGCAAAAGCGCTTGCGCTTATGCCTGGAACAGGAATCCAACAACCAAGTCTAAACAAAGCCAAAAGTCCTAAAACTATGAATATTTTTGTTCTAATTTCTTTGTTTTTAAATGCGTTTTTGAGTGTTTCAAACATTATAACACCTCGATTTTTCCGCCTGCATTTTCAATTTTTTGTTTTGCAGATTCGGAGAATTTATTTGCTTTTACAACAAGTTTTTTCTTAAGTTCGCCATTGCCAAGAACTTTAAGTCCAGCAGTTTTTGCTTTTTTTATAAGTCCATTTTGTGCAAGCAACTCAAAATCAACAACTGTTTCATCTTCAAATCTGTTGAGTTCTGCAACATTGATTGTTGTAAACTCTTTTCTGAATTTGTTTGTAAATCCAACTTTTGGAAGTCTTCTCAAAAGTGGCATTTGACCACCTTCAAAACCAAGTCTTACTCCGCCACCGCTTCTAGCATTTTGACCTTTTTGACCTTTTCCACTAGTTTTGCCAAGTCCAGAACCTATTCCTCTGCCAAGACGCTTAGCATCTTTTTTGGCAAATTCTGCGTTATGCAAATCGTTAATTCTCATAGTCATTGCTCCTTTACACATTCTCTACACAAACAAGATGTCTAACTTTGAAAATCATACCTCTTACGGCATCATTATCTGGCAACACGTTTGAATCGTTAAGTTTTTTAAGTCCAAGACTTTCCAAAACTTTTGCTTCTTTTTTGTTGTAGCCAATGCAACTTTTTGTGTAGGTTACCTTAATTTTATTTTCTTTCTTTGCCATAAACTAACCTTCCTATATCTCTTCTACTGCTTTTCCACGAAGTGCAGCAACTTGCTCTTTTGTTTTAAGAGAAAGAAGTCCATTAAGTGTTGCATTAACAACATTGATTTTGTTTCTTGAACCATATGATTTAGAAACAATGTTCTTAATACCAACAAGGTCAGCAATTGCTCTTACTGGACCACCAGCGTCGACACCAGTTCCTTCTGGAGCAGGCATCAAAAGCACTGAACTCTTGCCAAACTTTCCCCAAACTTCGTGTGGAATTGTTGAATCAACAATAGAAATTGTGACAAGATGCTTTTTTGCATTTTGGAATGCTTTGTCGGTAGCCATTGTAACGTCGGCAGCCTTTCCGCTTCCAACACCAACTCTACCTTTTTTGTCACCAACTACCATTGTTACAGAGAAATGCATTTTCTTTCCACCCTTAACAACTTTGGTAACTCTTCTTACAGCAATGGTTTTTTTGTCAAATTCAGAATCTACTCTTTCTTTATTAAATCTTTTCTTTTTGAAGTCACCACGAGATTTTTTGAAATCTTTTTTACCTTCAGCTTTTGCTTCTGGTGCGGCTTCAACTTGTTCAACATTTTCTAATTCTTCTGCCATTATTTCCTCCTAAAACTCCAAACCTTCACTGCGAGCTGCATCAGCAAGTGCTTTTACTCTACCCATATAGAGATATCCACCTCTATCGAATACAACTTGCTTGATACCTTGCTTCAAAGCACGTGCAGCAAGTGTTTTTCCAACGATTTCTGCTTGCTCTGTTTTTGTTTTTGCATTAAGTAATGGTTTAACTTCTTTGTCTAATGTGCTTGCACTTACAAGAGTTACACTCTTCTCATCATCAATAAGTTGAGCATAAATTTCTCCTGTACTTCTGTAAACACTAAGTCTTGGGCGAAGAGAAG
>JAFYCH010000089.1 GCA_017539765.1 Clostridia bacterium | reverse complement strand
GTGAAATGACGAGCGACGAGCAGAAATTGATTGAGCTTTATCGGCAACTGTCCGAAGGCGACAAAAATATTTTGATGGTGATTCTTTCAATATCAAATTTTTCTATTGAGTAATCTTTCATCAATCTTGCGACTGCAAAAATATGTTTTATTCTATTTTCATTTATCATATTTTTATTATAACATAAAGTATAAAAAAAACAAAATATATTATAGTGTTGCAAGTCTAACCGACTTTGGCATTATCACATAAAGTTCATTTTGAAGTCTTGTTATCTTTGCACGCAAAGAATATAGTGCCCCGCTCAAATAGTCAACCACACTTTGATATTCAGTTCTTTTTATTGTGCCAAAATTTATAATGACAGATTGTCCACAAGCAACACAATCAATTGCTTTGTTTAGGTCTTGAATATTTTTGGGGGCATACACGACAAGACTTGACATGTTGATGCCGTCATACTTTTTTATATTTTGATTTACACTTACTGTTTGCTGCTCACTTTTTTGTTTTACAAACTTGTTTATGATAGATTTTATTAAACTCATAATTCACTTCTTTATGTTTTTTTGAAGAGTTTCAAAACTTGCAAGAGTACTTACCAGTGCATACTTCATATCGCTTGATAGATTTTGACTAACGATAAGCATTGAAAGATTTGATATTGCTTCACTTTGAAATATCTTAACATATGTCACAATGTTTTCACCAGAGTTTTGAAATGCTTTTGACAAAGTTTCCTTGTCTTCTTGACAACTTTCTTTAAAAACTTGCAATTTTTGTCTAACTTCGGCATCAAGCAATTCTGCTCTGTCAAAGCTTAATATCAATTCACTCACCTTATCAAAAAACCTGCATACCATATTTAAAGAATACTTTAGCGTCTCAATTTGACTTTGAGAAAACTTGACAGAAATAATCAATCTGTCAAAAGCAATATCAACAACTTGCGTATCATAACCTTTTATGTTGTTTGAAACATTATCCGCATCATCATTAGTTTTATATGCATTTGCAATCAAATAATATTTTCCGTTTTTTGAATAGACATATCCTGCTCCGTCTTGCAACTTTACATTTGTTGAATTAACACTTGCTTCGGCATAAGTTTGTCCCGTAGCAACACTAACCAAAAAATATGTCTTTTTGTCAAAAATAAGATATTTGTTAAGTTTGAGTGCAGTAGTAAAATCTACTTTTGAAAAAGCATAAAAAATACCAACAACCAAAACCATACAAACCAAAAATAAAGTAGCAATAAATTTTGTTTTTTTGTGCTTTGTATTTTTTTTGTTTATTTTGTAGATATATCCATTTTGGGTTTTAATTATTGGCATAAAAACTTGACCTTTTTTTACCTTGCTTATAAAATATATATATGCGCAAAAACAAACATAAATTATGATTTGCACAAAGGAGTTTAAAATGAATATTAAACCTTTACTTGACAAAGTTGTTTTGGAACCACTTGAAGCAGAAGAAAAAACCGCAAGTGGAATACTTCTGCCAAACTCTGCACAAGAAAAACCTTGCATGGCAAAAGTTGTTGCAGTTGGCGAAGGTGGTATGGTTGACGGCTATGAAGTTAAAATACTTGTAAAAAATGGCGACAAAGTACTCTATTCCAAATATGCAGGAACAGAAGTGAAAATTGAAAACAAAAACTATGTCATTGTTAAACAAGCAGATATTTTGGCTATTTTGGAATAATAAACAAATATAAATTTTAACAAAACATCAAAAAAACATAAAGAAATAGGCTAAAAAATGTAAAATACATATATTTTTAACCAATTTAATATAAGGAGATATTATGGCAAAGAAAATTATTTTTGGAGAAGAAGCCAGACGCAAATTGCAAGCAGGCGTTGATGCTGTTGCAAACACCGTAAAAATTACACTTGGTCCAAAAGGAAGAAACGTCGTTTTGGACAGAAAGTTCGATGTGCCTCTTATCACAAACGATGGTGTAACAATTGCAAAAGATATTGAACTCGATGACCCATTTGAAAACATGGGAGCAAACCTGCTTAAACAAGTAAGCATAAAAACAAATGACGTTGCAGGCGATGGCACAACAACAAGTGCTGTACTCGCACAAGCAATTATTCACGAAGGAATGAAGAACTTTGCTGCCGGAGCTAATCCTATTATGTTAAAAAAAGGAATAAGCAAAGCATGCGAAGTTGTTGTGGAAGAACTTAAAAACCAAAGTGTTGCCGTTGACGGCAAAGACGATATAAAACAGGTTGCATCAATCAGTGCAGGTGATGAAGAAATTGGAAAACTTATTGCCGACGCTTTTGAAAAGGTTTGAAAAGATGGCGTTATTACCGTAGAAGAAGGCAAGACCCTTGAAACAACACTTAAACTTTCTGCTGGAATGCAATTTGACAGGGGCTACCTTAGTCCATATATGAGCACAAACATGGAAAAGATGGAAGCCGAACTTAATGATTGCTACATTTTGATTACAGACAAAAAAATAAGCAATGTGCAAGAAATTCTGCCATTGCTTGAACAAGTGGTTAAACAAAGTCTCAAACTTTTGATTATTGCTGATGACATTGAAGGAGAAGCACTCACTACCCTTATTGTCAACAAACTACGTGGCACATTCAACTGCGTTGCAGTTAAAGCACCAAGCTATGGCGACAAAAGAAAAGAAATACTTGAAGATATTGCAATTCTTACTGGTGCTACTGTAATAAGCGAAGAAAAAGGATTAAGCCTTTCAGAAGCAAATCTTGACGCTATGGGCAGAGCAAAAACAGTAAAAGTAACAAAAGAAAGCACAACCATTGTTGATGGCTATGGAACAAAAGAAAAACTTGAAGAAAGAAAACAAATAATAAAAGCACAAATTGAAAACACAACAAGCACTTTTGACAAAGAAAAACTTCTTGAAAGACTTGCAAAACTTTCTGGTGGTGTTGCTGTGATAAGTGTTGGCAGTGCAACGGAAGTTGAACTTAAGGAAAAGAAATTGAGAATAGAAGATGCATTAAGTGCCACAAAAGCAGCAAGCAGCGAAGGAATTGTTGCTGGTGGTGGCGTTGCCCTTCTGCAGACAAAACCAGCCC
>JAFYCH010000088.1 GCA_017539765.1 Clostridia bacterium | reverse complement strand
TATCTTTATTACACTTTTGATGAGTGGTGAATTTTCGTTTACAAGAATAGTCTTGGCGTTTTCGTCACCATTTTGTGCAAGATTGACGAGTTTGAGCGTTTCATCTACATTCAACATGGTTTTCACCAACCATTGCTGAATTTGAGCCAAAAATACGTTTTCTCATACTCACAGTGACACCTGCTGTCTTGTTTCTTTCAAGTTTGAAACTGTCCATAAAGCTTTCAATAACCGTAAAACCCATACCACTTCTGTCTTCTTCTGGTCTTGTTGTAAAAAATGGTTCAACTGCTTTTTCTAAATTGTCAATACCAACTCCAAAGTCTGTGACAGAAATAAACACTTCATTTTCGGTAAGTTTACATTTGATTACAATTTCTCCAACTTTGTCTGGATAAGCATGCACAACGCAATTTGTTACTGCTTCGCTTACGGCTGTTTTTATCTCTGTAATTTCATCTATTGTTGGAGACAGCGACAAGCAAAATGCTGCCACACTGCTCCTTGCAAAACTTTCATTTTCACTCAGTGACTTTATTGTCAAAGTCATCTCATTTTTATATTTCATAATTTCTCCTATTTGCTTTAATTTTTTAATTTTTAATTATTTATAATTAACTTATTTTTGGCATTATGCTATAAAGCCCTGTCATATTAAATATTTTTTCGGCGTGCTTAGATGGATTGCATATATAAATTGGAATATGTCTTTCTTTGAGTTTTTTGTATCTTCCAATCATAACTCCAACACCTGTGCTGTCCATAAAATCAAGTTCAGACAAATCAATAATCACCTGACCAAAACCATTTTCTGAAAACAAATCATCAAGGTTTGTTTTGACATAAGGTGCATTGTGTTCATCAAGTTCTCCACACAAACTTACATACATTATGTTGCTATAAATTCTGTTTCGTATTTCCACAAACTTTCTCCTTTTCAAAAACTATATCACGCCACAGCATAAAAAAAATGGCAACATTTACACTATGTTGTCGAATTTTGTAGAATAGATTTTTAACAATTTTGTGTCCTTTTTTATACAATGAAAAAGGAGCAAATGATGAACTTTTGGATTTTTACAGTATTTGGCATATCTTTCATTTTTTTAATGACTACTCTTGGTGCAAGTCTGGTGTATTTTTTTAGTAAAAACAAAAGTGGTAAACTAAATGCTCTATTTTTGGGCTTTGTTGGTGGCGTTATGGTTGCTGCATCAATTTGGTCATTACTTTTGCCTGCAATAGATTTATCAGCCAATTTGGGTGGCTGGAAAGTGCTTCCGCTGCTTATTGGATTTGTGCTTGGTGGACTTTTTTTGATTGTGCTTGACAAAATTATTCCAGAGCATCAAACTAACAATAATTTTGAAAAACAAAAAGAAGTTGAAATAAAAAAGACAAAGAAACTCTTTTTTGCTGTGACAATACACAACATTCCCGAAGGTCTTGCAGTTGGTTTTGCCTTTGGTGCTGCAGCTCTAATTGGCACGAAACTTGCTTTTTTGTCTGCTCTGGGGCTTGCAATTGGAATTGGTATTCAAAACTTACCTGAAGGAACTGCTGTTGCTTTGCCAATAAAAAATGCTATAGGAAGTAAGCACAAAGCATTTTTATATGGCGTTTTAAGTGGTGCTGTTGAGCCAGTTTTTGCTGTTATTGGCTATTTTCTTGCATCTACAATTCAATTTTTGCAACCATGGATTTTAAGTTTTGCAGCAGGTGCTATGATTTATGTTGTTGCAAGTGACCTTATTCCACAATCGGTGACCTATGATAACTCAACATTTGGTACTTGGGGGTTTATGATAGGTTTTGCAATTATGATGGCTCTTGATGTCGCACTTGGTTAAAAAAAAGCATAACAGAGTTATGCTTTAATTCTTTTTATTTGTTCCCAAGGAAACTCTTTTCTGCCAAAATGACCATAACAAGCAGTTTGTTTGTAGATTGGTTTAAGCAAATCAAGTTCTTTTATTATATTTGCTGGTGAAAAGTCAAAGTTCGCTGAAACATAGTCATATATTTTGCTAATTTCAACTTTGTTTGTGCCAAAAGTGTCTATGTTTATAGAAACTGGCTTGCTTAATCCAATTGCATAGGCAACTTGAATTTCACATTTGTCTGCAAAGCCATTTGCAACGATGTTTTTTGCAACATATCGAGCATAGTATGCTCCACTTCGGTCAACTTTTGTTGCGTTTTTGGAACTAAAACAGCCACCGCCCACTCTACCAATTCCACCATAGGTGTCAACAACAATCTTTCTTCCTACACAGCCACTGTCACCAAATGAGCCCCAAATTGTGAATTTGCCGGACGGATTGATTATGTAATTGGTATTTTTATGAATATATTGTTTATACTGCTCTAAAACGGGATTTATGACTTCTGCTTTTATTTGCTTGTTTATTTGTTTGTTGTCAATATTTTCGCTGTGAGAAACACTGATTAGAATTGTCGTAAAAAATTTTGGTCTGTCAAAATCGTCATATTCTACGGAAACCTGACATATTGCATCGGCAAAAAAGTCTTGTGACTTTCTTCTAAAGTTTTCATATTGCATCATAATTTTTTGTGCAACCAAAATTGGGAGTGGCATATATTCTGGCGTTTCATTTGTTGCATAGCCAAAAACCATACCTTGGTCGCCGGCTCCTATGTCATCTTTGACAACTGCTTGGTTTATGTCTGGGCTTTGCTGTGAAATTTCTTTTATGATTTCAAATTCGTTTTTATATCCAATTTCTCTTAAAATCTCTCGTGCAATGTTGTCATAATCAATCTTTGCTTTGGTTGTTGCCTCTCCATAAATAAACAACTTGTCGTTTTTTATTGCACATTCCACCGCCATTTGACTGAATTTGTCTTGTTTTATTGCTTCGTCCAAAAATGCATCTGCAATTGTGTCGCAGGTCTTGTCTGGGTGACCAATGTTTACGGATTCACTTGTTAATATTTTCATAATTATCTCCTTTGCTTTTTTGTGGGCAATAAAAAACCCACCATAGAAGATGGGAAAATTTAAATATATCCCATCGTTCTGCCATTAGCACCTTGCAAAAGCAGGTTGCTGTGTGGTCAAAGGGGCAGTCCCTCACACACTCTTTATGGATAGTTTGATTATACAATCACATCATATTTTTGTCAACAATTAAAT
>JAFYCH010000087.1 GCA_017539765.1 Clostridia bacterium | reverse complement strand
CGACAGCCCTGCACGCCCAAGGCGTCAACGTCCAGAAACTGGACGATGAGAAGTATACCGTCACCAACGGAGACGTCACCCTTGTCGTGGACGCCGCCCACGGCGGCCTTCACTTTCAATTTGGAAAACCGCATCAGTATCTCCATTGGAAATAAGTTCAAACACTTTTGGGTCATTCATATCAATTTTATAAAGGTCCAAATCTTGTCCATGAGTTTGTTTTATGAAGTTCTTCGCCTCTCTGATATCATTTAAAGTGTTGATTCTTAAATAGTCCATCTTAAGAAAGCCAAGTTTTTCAACTTCATCTTTATCAAATTGAGTAAGTGCAATATCACTGCCATTGTTAACCGTAAGTGGTATATTGTCCATAAGTGTCTTTTTACAAATAATATGACCTGCAGCGTGCTGACCACAGTTTCTTGGCATATTTTCAAGTTTTATGCAAATATCAATAATCCTTTTGATATCTGGGTTGGTTTGATACAATTCACTAAGCTCTGGATTAACCTGTTTTAAATCAGCCTCATATTTTTCTTGGAACTCAGGATTGTCTATCTTGTAGTTTTTGTCTGCAATACCAAAAATAAATTTAAGTTTATCTTTGTTAAATATTGGTTTTGGGTCGATGTTTTTTGTGAGTTTGTTTACTTCACTAAATGGCATACGCAAAACTCTTGCAACATCTTTGACAACTGCTTTTGCAGAAAGTGTTCCAAATGTTACAATTCCACAGAACTTATCTTCGCCATATTTTGCACGGCAATAATTTCTGACTTCAATCCAAGTATCTGACGGAAAGTCAATATCAAAATCGGGCATAGATACACGTTCTGGATTAATAAATCTTTCAAAAAGCAAACCATATTTAAGTGGTTCAACTTTTGTTATACCAATTGAATAAGCAATAATACTTCCTGCACCACTACCACGACCTGGTCCAACTTCTATGCCATGTTCTTCTGCCCAATGAATAAAGTCCCAAACAATCAAAAAGTATTCAGTAAACTTCATTCTGTTGATAAGACCCATTTCATATTCAACACGCTCTCTTATTTCTGGTGTTATCTCACCATACTTTGCCGCCAAACCTTCCTCTGTAATCTTTCTTAAAAACTCTTCTGGTGTGCTGCCATCTTCTGGTTTGTAACCAGGAATCAAATCTCCTTTTTTAAGTACAATTTGTTCACACTTGTCAGCAATCTCCAAAGTACAATCAAGTGCATCTTCAAAACCTGGCAATGCCTTTTCCATCTCTTCACGAGTTTTTACATAATACTCTGGTGCATTAAACTTCATTCGGTTTGGGTCGTCAAGAGTTTTTTTCATGGAAATACACATCATGACATCTTGAACTTCAGCGTCTTCTTTTACAAGATAATGACAGTCGTTTGTCGCAACAAGTTTTATGCCAAGTTTTTGCCCCATTTCCCTCATCTTTGTTCTTACAACCATTTCTTCTGGCAAATTATGATTTTGAACTTCAAGATAAAAATCATCTCCAAACAAGTCTTTAAGTTTAAGTGCAAGTGCTTCGGCATCATCAAATTGTCTTGCAAGAATAAGTTTTGGAATATCACCAGCAAGACAAGCAGACATACAAATAAGACCTTCGTGGTACTTCTCCAAAAGTTTGTAATCTATTCTTGGCTTATAATAAAATCCATCAATAAAAGCAATGCTGTTTAATCTGCACAAATTTTGATATCCTTGCATATTTTTTGCAAGTAAAATCAAGTGACTGGTTGTATCTCTGCCAAGTTTTTGAGTATGGTCTGGACAAATATACATTTCACAACCAATAATACCTTTGATATGCTCTTTTTTTTCTGTATTGTTTGGATCAGCATTATACTTGTCAACAGACTCGTTGTATTCAACAATCTTTTGATTGAATTTATATGCTCCATACATATTACCATGGTCGGTCATTGCTACGGCTGGCATATTGTATTTTTCACATATCTTTGTAATATCTTTAATGCGTATTGCACCGTCAAGCAAACTATATTCTGTGTGTAAATGTAAATGAGCAAATTTCATAAAAACTCCTTTGCTTTTATTTTATAACATAAAAAAAATATTGTCACTTATTTTTTAAGTGACAATAAAAATTTTTATATAATATTATTAAATTACTTTTCTGTTTTTTGTTTTTTTCTTATATCGTGCAATCTTTTTTCATACATAGTCTTTTTGATAAGACCTTTAACAATTGTGTCAAACTCGCCATTTTCGCTATAATCTGCTTCTGCGACATAACTGATTCTTTCCTTTTGCAAAATGCTTCTAAGGAAGCCTTCATTTTTTGAATTTTTTTGATATAAACCAATTGAAGTGCCACCTTTGTTATAAACAAGACGCATACTTGGAATATCTGTTTGACTGTCGCCAACATAAATTATGTTAGAAAATGGAATTGGTCTTTCTGAATGAGGCATCTCGTCATTAACTCTGGTGTCTCTGATATCAAGAATACCTTTGTTTATTCTGTAAATAAATTGAGTTTTGTTTGTGTAATTTATTGCAAGTGCTGGCCAAACTGCTTCGCCGTTTTCATAAATAAAATAACAAGCAAATATTTCTTTAAAATATTTCGCGATTGTTGTACCTTCAATTATTTCTCTTGTTCCACTAGAAATAACATAGTGTTCAACCTCAACGTCATTTTTTCTGCCAAACTCATTTATTCTGTCAAACCAAGTGTCAAGGCCTTTGAAGTACTTAACATTTTTTCCACACTTATACAAATATTCTTTTGTGAGTGGAATGCCTTTTTCTTTCATCTTTTTGTGCATGATATACATATATGCAAGCACATTGTCAATTTTGTATTTTTCGCCAAAACTATCACACTCGTGCCAAAAGTCTTTTGGATCCAATCCCAATGCTTGAATAAAGCCAAAAGCCTGCATATCATCGGTTGAAAGAGTTTTGTCAAAATCATAAACTATTGCAATTTTTGTTTTCATAAATAACCCCTACATGCTTATAGTATCATATATGCATGCGTTTGTCAATATGGTATATTTACAAAAATGATAATAAATCTTAAAAACACCTAAACATTATTAGCAATCTTTTGAGTTTTATCGTATTTGAGAAGCATTTTTTGCTGAGAATAATCAAGAGTAAATTTTTTTATTTCTCCATCAGGAACCGAATACATTGCATCAAGCAAATTGCTTTCCATAATTGTTCTAAGTCCCCTTGCACCATCACCTAGTTTGTACGCCTCGTTTGCAATTGCTTCAATTGCAGACTTGCTTGCATCAAAATCTACCCCGTCAAGTTTAAGCATTTCTTTATATTGTTTTATTATTGAATTTTTTGGCTATGTTAGTATATCTACCAAATTTTTATTTGTGAGTTTTTCAAGTTTGCTAACAATTGGTATTCTGCCAACAAATTCTGGTATAAGACCAAACTTGATTAAGTCCTGTGGCATAATTACATTTTGAGTCAGTGCTTCACTTTGTTTTTTAAAAAAACCTAGTTCATGATTTTTGTCTCTTTCGGCGACAATGTCATCAAGCCCAACAAAAGCACCACCACAAATAAACAAAATGTTGTTTGTATCAACAGAAACACTCTCTTGATAAGGTGATTTTCCGTTTGATTGCACTGGTACAGTTGCAACTGTGCCTTCAATAATTTTAAGCAGTGCTTGTTGCACACCTTCGCCAGACGGGTCTTTGGGTAGTTGCTTATTTTGAGCCTTTTTTGCAATCTTGTCAATTTCATCAATATACACAATGCCTGTTTGTGCTTTTTTTATGTCGCCATCACTATTTTGCAATAGTTTTGAAAGCACACTTTCAACATCTTCGCCCACATAACCTGCTTCGGTCAAAGTTGTAGCATCACACATTGCAAATGGAACTTCTAAAATATTCGCAAGCGTCTTTGCAAGCAAAGTCTTACCGCTGCCAGTTGGTCCAACAAGCAAAATATTGCTCTTGTCAAGTTTAATGCTGCTATGACCACTTAAGTTGTATTCCACTTTTTTATAGTGATTATAAACCGCAACAGACAGAACTTTTTTCGCCTCTTCTTGTCCAATTATATAGTCATCTAAATGCTGTTTAATTTGCTTTGGAGTAAGCAATTTTTTGTTTTTAAAAAAAGGTTTGTTATCAGTTTTAATAATTGAACCACAAACCAAAATACAATCTTCACAAATAAAAGCATCACCTGTTGGGCTTGCAATAAACTTTTTTACGTCTGGTTGTGACCTACCACAAAAAGAACAAATCATTGTATTATTTTTAGCCATTTATATCTCCCTTTATAAGCACATTATCAATCAAATTATAATCTTTCGCTTCAAAACTTGTTAGGTAATAATCTCTGTTTGTATCTTTTTCTATTTTTTCTTTTGACTGACCAGTTGTCTCTGACAAAATTGTGTTAATTGTCTCCCTAGACTTCAGTATTTGGTCAGCAACGATTTTTATATCACTTGCCTGACCACTTGCGTTGCTGATAAGTGGTTGATGAATCATAATCTTGCTATTTTTTAATGCAAACCTTTTGCCTTTTGCTCCGCTTGAAAGCAACACTGCTGCCATTGATGCACAAAGGCCTACGCAGATTGTTGACACATCACACCTAATATAGTTCATTGTGTCAAGTATTGCAAGCCCTGCGTCAATTGTTCCACCGGGACTGTTGAT
>JAFYCH010000001.1 GCA_017539765.1 Clostridia bacterium | reverse complement strand
CACTGTCATAGCCCCTGTATTCCAATTTTTTTAATCCATTATGTAAAATTTCAATTGCATTATCTTTGCCAACATAACCAACAATTCCGCACATAAATTTCCCCTTTACATAATATTATTTTAAAGAAAATATTGTGCAAAAATGTAATAAAATTTATATAAATTTTTCATAAACAATACTGCAAAAATTGACCATATTTTTTGTTTATGATATAATATTTATATGAGAAAATTTGAAGTAGTTAGGGAAGATGCAATAAAGTATGAAACTCTTCCAGTAAAAATGCCACAAAGGGCAACAAAAAACAGTGCAGGTTATGATTTATATTCGCCAATTGATATCACAATTGCACCAAAAAGTATGGAAATGATTTGGACAAATGTCAAAGCTCAATTTGAAGCTGACGAAGTTTTGCTTTTGTGTGTTACAAGCGGAATGGGTAAGCATCAAATTATGCTTGCAAACACACTTGGTGTCATTGACAGCGATTATTATGGCAATGTTTCAAATGACGGCAACTTGGGGTTTAGACTTTACAATTTTGGCAATGAACCTTATGAAATAAAAGTCGGCGACAAAATTGGTCAAGGCATTTTTATGAAGTATCTTACAGTTGATAATGAACCAGAAATAACAACAGAACGTGTTGGTGGTTTTGGCAGCACTGTAAAAAAATAAAAAGTAATATGGTTGTGATGTTTTGTAAGATAGGCAAAGGGTAGGGCTTAACATGATAAAATGTTATTCTAAACCGGGCATATATCTTTACTTATGAAGAATCCAGCCATATTTTGTGCGGGTGTAGTACATCGGTAGTACGTGGGCTTCCCAAGCCTGAAAGGTGGGTCCGACTCCCATCACTCGCTCCAATAAGTAATAAAAGATGGCAAGGTTAGATTTGTTATTTTTTAAAATCAGCTATAGAGTCGGACCCACAAAGAGGCTCCAAAAATAGCAATAAAAAATCCAACAAGATAGTTGGATTTTTTTATTTGTAAATTATTTTAAATTCCAAAATGCATTTCCGCCAAGATAGTCTGCATCTGCACCAAGTTCTTCTTCAATGCGGAGTAGTTGATTATATTTTGCAACACGGTCTGTTCTTGATGGTGCACCTGTTTTGATTTGTCCTGCATTAAGTGCTACAGAAAGGTCTGCAATTGTTGTGTCTTCTGTTTCTCCACTTCTGTGAGATACAACTGCTGTGTATCCAGCCCTGTTTGCCATCTTTATTGCTTCAAGTGTTTCTGTAAGTGTTCCAATTTGGTTAAGTTTGATAAGTATGGAATTTGTTACACCAAGTTTGATTCCTTTTTCAAGACGCTTTGTGTTTGTTACAAAAAGGTCGTCTCCAACAAGTTGCATTTTGCCACCCAGTGTTTCTGTCATCTTCTTCCAGTTTTTCCAATCTTCTTCTGCAAGTCCGTCTTCAAGAGAAACAATAGGATATTTTTCTGCAAGTTTTTCCCAATATTCAATCATTTGGTCTGGAGTAAACTCTTCGCCTGTTTTCCAGAATAAGTAATTTCCTACATGACCAACTTTTTTTGCTTCATCATACATTTCTGTTGCAGCAGCGTCAATAGCAATTCCGAAATCTTTCTTTGGAGTATAGCCTGCTTTTTTTATTGCTTCTACAATAACCTTAAGTGCTTCTTCGTCACTTTTAAGGTTTGGCGCAAAACCACCTTCGTCGCCGACTGAAGTTGCATAACCTTTTGCTTTTAAAACTGCTTTTAAGTTATGGAAAACTTCTGCACACATTTGAAGTGCTTTTTTAAAGTTTTTTGCACCAATTGGCATAATCATAAACTCTTGAACATTTACAGAGTTGTCTGCATGCTTTCCGCCATTTAATATATTCATCATTGGCACTGGCAATGTGTTTGCATTTATTCCACCAATATATTGATAGAGTGGCATTCCAAGGTATTCTGCTGCTGCTTTTGCAACTGCAAGAGATACTCCCAAAATGGCATTTGCTCCAAGACGTCCTTTGTTTGGTGTGCCGTCAAGTTTTATCATTGCTTTGTCAATTTCTGCTTGTTCCAAAGCATTCATACCAACAACCAATTTTTTAATTTCTGTGTTGACATATTTCACTGCTTTTTCAACAGATTTTCCAAGATATTTGCTCTTGTCGCCGTCTCTAAGTTCAACTGCCTCAAAACTTCCTGTAGATGCACCACTTGGCACTGCGGCTCTGCCAATTGTGCTGCCATTCAAAACAACTTCAACTTCTACTGTTGGATTGCCTCTTGAATCTAAAATTTGTCTTGCTTTTAAATCTGTAATTTCAATATATTGTTTCATATTTCCTCCAAATAAATTATCTTTATATATTATATTTTGATACGCATTACAAGTCAAATAAATTTAATTTATTTGTTTATTTGATACATAATTGTAAAAAGAAAGTGATATATATGTTTAAAAATACTCCCAAAATCACATTTTTGGCAATTTTGACCAAAATTTACATAAAGTCTCAATTTTCTTGAATTTGTGTAACTGTTGTGGTATAATATACAGTATGGAAAAAAAGAAATTTGCACTTAATGCACCTGCAAAGATA
Organism: Clostridia bacterium; assembly: GCA_017539765.1. Lineage (GTDB taxonomy): Bacteria > Bacillota > Clostridia > Christensenellales > UBA1242 > UBA9845. The sequence goes on along the minus strand of JAFYCH010000001.1, from coordinate 2,563 downwards.
GTTTTAAGCTTTTTGGCCATAATACTTTTGGGTACGTTTTTGCTATGTACGCCAATTGCTTCAAAAACTGGAGAATGGTGGGCATTTACGGATTCATTGTTTACGAGCACAAGTGCCGTATGTGTCACAGGTCTTATTGTTGTTGACACAGCAGTTCATTTTTCGCTTTTTGGTCAAATTGTAATTATGCTTTTGATACAGATTGGTGGTTTGGGATTTATTTCCATTTCGGCAATGCTTATTTTGGCAGCAGGTAAAAAACTTAGTTACAAAAACAGATTGGTCTTGCAAGAAAGTTTAAACAAAGATTCCAATCAGGGTATAGTGATACTTTTAAAAAAGATTGCTATAATGGTATTTTCTATTGAAGCAGTTGGCTTTGTATTGCTGCTTCCAAGCATGATTATGGCATATGGTTTTGGTGGAATATTTAAGGCGTTGTTTATTTCAATTTCAGCATTTTGTAATGCTGGCTTTGATGTCTTGGGAACAACAGGAACAGAGTTTCAAAACATGGCACCATTTGCACAAAACGTATTTGTTTTGCTTCCGCTTATGTTCTTAATTGTTTTGGGTGGTATTGGTTACACTGTTATTTTGGAATCAGTTGGAAAGTTTAAAAAAAGTCAAAAGAAACCATTTTCATTTCATGTGAAAGTTGTTTTGATAATGACAACGGTTTTAATTTTTGTTGGAGCAGCATTGTTTGCACTCTTTGAATGGAATAACCCTAGCACAATCGGAAATATGTCGGTGTCTGATAAGATAATAAATTCTTTCTTTCAATCAATAACACCACGTACGGCAGGTTTTTCTACATTTGACCAAGCAAATCTTACGCCTTCAAGCAGAGTGGTTACAGACATTTTGATGTTTATTGGTGGAAGCCCTATGTCAATTGCTGGTGGTGTAAAAACAACAACAATATTTGTTTTACTTGTTGCTGCATTTAGACCTTCAAGTGAAAATGGTGATGTGATTGTAAATAGAAAAAGAATAACAAACCGAACAATTCAAAAGGCACTTAGAATAGTGTTCCTTGCAATAATACTTTTTGTAACTGCAACAATATCAATTTGTTTGATAGAAAAAGGTAACCCTATGGCATCATCAAGTGCAGTTATATTTGAAGTGTTATCTGCACTCAACACCGTAGGAATATCACTTGGATTAACCCCAGTGCTTACACTAGGGTCAAAGATTATTTTGATATTGCTTATGTTTATCGGTCGTGTTGGAGCACTTACTTTATTGTTTGCAATACATTCAAAATCACCAGACGCTTATGGAAATATTGAATATCCAGATTCAAAAATCAATGTTGGTTAGGAGATAATATGAAAAAAGAAGTAAAGAAAAAAGAAATCAGAAAAGAAGCTAAGGCAGCAAAACAACAAATAAAAGTTGCCAAAGCAGAAGCAAAAACAAAAGCTATAAAGGTTGAATCAAAACCAAAAGTGGTAAGAAATGATGTAAAAAAAGATGTAAAACCAAAAGAAAACTTGATTCAAAAAATTGTTCAAAGAGCAAAAAAAGATAGGATAGAAGTTGAATCAAAACTTAAAAAATCAATGACACAATTTGCAGTTATTGGTCTTGGTCGTTTTGGAAGCACTGTTGCAAAGACATTGACCGATGAGGGCAATGAAGTTTTGGCAATTGACCTTAGTGAGAGAAATATTCACGAAATTGAAAACTATGTTTCAGGCACAGCAATTGCTGATGCAACTGGAACAGGAGTTTTGCAAACTTTAGGTATCAAGAATTTTGATTGTGTTGTAGTTTGTATTGGAGAAGATATGCAAGCCAGCATTTTGGCAACACTTATCTGCAAAGATTTAGGTGTCAAACTTGTTGTTGCAAAAGCAAACAGTGAACCACATAAAGAAATTTTGGAGCGTATTGGAGCAGATGTTGTTGTTTTCCCAGAAGACTATACAGGTCAAAAAGTTGCAAAGATGCTTTCTAATCCAAGTGTAAACGAAATTATGAGACTTACAGACAAGTTTAAGATTGTTGAAATTGCTGCACCAGACAATTGGCAAGAAAAGACAATTCTTGAACTTGACATCAGAAAAAAATATCACATTTCTGTAATTGTTATTAAAAGAGACGACTATGTTATTTATCCAGAGCCAGAGACAGAAATCAAAAAAGGAGATGTTCTTCTTGTTGCTGGTGAGCCAAAGCGAATTGAAGAGGTAAGTAATGGCTCAAGTGATGTTATTGACGTTATTCACACACTTACAAATGGATTGACAATAAACTAAGCAAAAAACACCCATGCGGTGTTTTTTTGATGTCATAACGTAGACATATACTTATTTGACATTTTTTGTGCTTTATTCTATAATATCATCAGGATATTTTTTCATGATTCAAGAATTAAACAATAGTCAAGCAGAAATACTTAAAAAGTATTTTATTGCAGACAAAGATAGTTTTGATTTTGAGGGTTGCTGGCTCAGAAATCAAAGACCAGAAAACGCAAAAAAGTCAGGTTATGTTGACGAAACTACACAAAGAAGAAGATATGTTCATTTTTACGATAGTTATATTTGTG
>JAFYCH010000086.1 GCA_017539765.1 Clostridia bacterium | reverse complement strand
TTCTTTAAAAACTTTAATTTCTCTCAATGGAATAGTGAAAAAGACAATAGACATTCTTATACAGAATTAAGTAAATCTAATTTTACTGAAAACAACATTTTTAGTAAGAGTAGTAGTGATTATTACTTACAATATAATAATACAAAGTACAATACTGGAGAATATTATAATCCTAGTTTAGCAACATATGACGACTATAGCGAAAATACTGGTAATTATATGGTGTATATTGATTATAATAATACAGGTGCAGCTGATTTGAATGGTATGCATTTGCATGCAAATAATATAACAGTTTCTCGCAATAACGAATCAACAAATGTAAAAGTGTTTGCAGGATATGAGCATAGATATCAAACAGGCTATTATGAGTATGAAACTGTTACATACAATCGTTCTTTCTGGTATGTTGCTTCTGATTTATTATACGGAGACGGAGATGATTGGTATGGTAGTCATTTAGCGATAGTTGGTTATCACTCAAATGGTACTCCAATATATGAGATACATCCAGAGAGTGGTCAATACAAGACTTCAATTTACTTCTATCCAACACAGCACTGGGCTGGCACAGTTGTTGGTGGAGTAGTTGTTTAATAATTTGTATTGCTAACATATCAAAATTTACCAAATATGTTTATTCAAAAAAGTTTCCCGGGTTCTTTTCAAAAATCCGGGACCATTCTCGCCCCAAAAGCGAGCAAAAAACAAAAAGCTAAAAAAGTGACAAAAATCACAAGAGGTGCTTATGAAAAAATTTAAGATGTTATTTATGGCGGTTGCAATGCTTATGCTGTTTTCAGTAGGGGCGTTGTTTGGCTGCGGTGATAAATATGCAAATATGAAAATAACAACAGACCTAATTGAAGATACTGTTATGCTTTATTTTGACCAAGAAGAAGGCGAAGAAGAGCAAGATGTAAAAACAGCAACTTTTGTGGTTAGTGTAGAAGGCGCTGGTGGCGGAATAAGTACAAACATCAAAATGCCATACATTGCACAAAACATTGTAAAAACGACTTTAAGCAAACAAGACAATTCAAACAAAACACAAGTCACACTCACAGCAATCAACTGTGGCGAAGCTGATATGATTTTTACAACAGAAGAGGGTGGCAAAACAAAAACAATTCATGTTGTTGTTGGCTACAGATTAAAGTCACTTGCATATAACACAACATACAAACCATATGCACTTGTCGGTGAAACAACAAAAATAAACACGGCAAAGTGTGTCACGTTCCTTCCAAGCGAAACAACTCAAAAAGATGTCACTTATCAAATGGTTGGCACCTATCAAGGTGTAGAGCTTTTGCCAGATGGCACAATAATCACTGCAGACAATGCAGTTAATGGCAGTTTTAGGGTAAAGGCAACAAGCACAGCAAACAACAGTATTTCTGTTGAATTTGATGTGGAAGTTATTGCTGGCATAGAAGAACTTAAAGTTAAATATGGTGAAAAAGAACTCGAAATTTCTGATTCTGCTTTAATTTTTGAAGAAGATGCTCTATATCTGTCAAGCAATATGTATGAAGAATCATACAAAATTCTGGAATTAATTGCAAAACCAGAACAAAGCAGCTTTACATACAGTTTGGCATTTACAAACCTTCAAGGTCAAAAAGTTAGCAGCATAAGAAATGATGTTATTACTAGTGGTGTGTTTGAGTGCAATATCATAGACGAAAACCACATTGGCATAACAGCTCTTTCAAGTGGTGATGAGTTGCTTGAAATCAGAGCATATATTGGCAATTTTGAATATCTTTCAAAACCATTCTATATAAAACTTCACAGTGAACAAGTTGCCAAAAAAGTAACCATTACAGATGTTGACAATGCTGTATCTATTGACAAAATGACAATTTATGATGAATACAATGGCGGTCAAGGAAAAGCAATAAAGATTGATATTGGAGAAGTTAATGCAGAAAATAGAGAATTTGCTGTAAGATTATCAGAAGAAAGTGCTGATTACGCAGGCAAAATTCGTATTTTGACAGGCAGAAGAGACAGCGCTGGTAATCTTATTCCAGTAAAACTTTTTACAGATTCAAACACAGATTATGATACATTCCCATCAGGCACAATGCTTTATGTTATGGCAGTAAAAGAAGAAATCTCTGGTGACGCAACAGATATTATAAATGTAGAGTTTGTTGCTGCTGGCACAATGGGACGTTTGGGACCAGAAGTGTATAAGTCAGTTAAGTTTGACTTAAAAGTTGGTGTTTCAGAAATCACTTTAGAAAACCAAACATTTAACGATATCTTATTTGTTCCAATCAAAGAAGTCGCCAATGGGGCAACTCTTGTTGACGCAACAAAACTTGTGTTGTTGACAAAAGACAATGAATATACTTATTCAATTCAAACAAATTCAAAAAGTGAAGGCTATATTGTTCAAAAAGAAGTCACTTATGCTGATTCAGTGTTTGAAAACAATGCAAGAAAATATTTGTTTGAAATATATGGTGTAAAAGAGGGCGTTTATACACTTACATTCTATGCTCAAAATGGAATAAGTGTAGATGTCAAAATCAGAGTATTTACAAAGGTTGATGAACTTACAATCACAACAAATTCTGTAGAACAAAATTCTGATATCGGAAAAATTGAGTATAAATATACTTCAAGCAACTTGCCAACTTTGGAAGGTGGAGAGGTTATTCTCAAACTTGGTGGCAGTGCAAATCTTAACATAAATGCATATTTGCAAACATATCTCAGAAGAGTAAGCTATCAAAGCATCACATACGAATTTGAAGATGCAAGCATTGTAAGAATTGACAGCACAAATCGTGTATATGGTTACAACAAAGGTGAAACAAAAGTTACAGCAAATGTTGTCGTGTTTGACAATTCGGAGAACAATGGTATCAAAACATACAGCATAGAGTTTAATATTGTGGTTTATGTGGCATTGCAAAGTGCAACGTTAAACACAAAAAATATCACATTATACACAAAATCAACTTTGGGTGACTATGTTGACGAAGATGGCATAAGTGACCAACAAAAATATGGCACATACACATTTGTTCTCAAAATCAATCCAGAACAAACAGAAATTGGTTCAGACAATATCAATTCTGTTTGGACAGGTAGTGAACAATCTTTGCTTGAAAAAACTATTAACTATGACTCAACAAAGAATATTTACAGTGTCACTGTTTCAATTAACAGTTTGCCACTAACAAAAGAAACTGGAAATGCAAAACTTACCATAACAGTTTCTCAATATGGCAGAATTATTGTTCAAGAAGCGAATATCCTAATCAAAAATGCAAAGAAAGTTGGCAAAATATATGACGTCAAAAAAGTTCAAGACAAAGTTGTAACAAATTTGATGCTTAAGGCAAACAGCCCAAGTTTGTACAGAGATAATCC
>JAFYCH010000085.1 GCA_017539765.1 Clostridia bacterium | reverse complement strand
TCTTTTTCTTTGTCACTTTCCTTTTGATGAGTCTTGCTGATTTCTTTTATATCTTTTGCCATTTTCGCTTTATTTTCGTAATAGTCATCTTGATCCCAACCATACAAATCTGCTCTGTCACCCCTTGGTGTATTATCAATATCTTTTTCTTTTCCTGCTTTAGAAATCAAAACATAGGCAACACCTGCTCCAATTAAAAGAACACCTATAACTCCCAATAAAATTAATTCTGTCATAAAAATCTCCTTGTGATTATATTATATATTTTTTATGTCGCGTTGTCAATAGTCGAATTTTTATCTTGCTCTGCTTCAACATCACCCACAGCAATAGCTTGTGTCTTTTTTCTTATTGCAAAATATGCAGTTGGACCACACATAAAATTGGAAACAATACCAATTATGAATATCACCAAAAATGAAGGAATAACTAAATATACAGAGCAAAATATGCTTCTAGAAAATGTCTGCCATGCATCTCTGTAAAAAACAGAATCTTCAAAATAACCTTTTTGCTTTTGATCGGCAACATATTGAGCAAACATATATGTAAACAGCATTGTAAAGCCAAAACTAGACACTAGACTCATTATATAAATAACCAAAGAGTTTTTTATGGTAATCATAATAATCATACTCACAAAGCCCAAAATACTTCCTGCAATAATATTTATTATACCTTTGCCCTTTCTTCCCAAAAACATAGATAGATAATTTGCCAATATGTTTAATAAATATTGCAAAACAAGGACGATTCCCACTTTGGTATAAGACAAATCTTGAATATATAAATAAAGTGGCAAGACACTGCTCATAAACAAATGAATTATTCCATTGAAAATATGGAAAATGTTCCATTTTTTGTTGTCTTTTTGAATTTGAACAAAGTCTAGTTTTTTATTTATGGCTATCGCTTTTATATCCTTGAGTTTAACAAGCAAAACAATTGAACTCAAAAGATAGAAGATTGATGAAAAAATTACAATAAACACTAGTGAATTTTTTACATTGTCCAAAAAGAGTGCACTTGCAATTACAAACACAATTTTACCAATATATTGTCCTACTTCAAACTTGGCAACATTGTTTGTCTTGTCCATAAAACCGTACAGATATTTAAGCGAATAATAAAACGCACACAATACGCCTTCCATAACACTAATTAAAATCACAAGCCATATGTTCATTTTAATCAACAATAAAAATTCTATGGCAATGATAAACAGTGCATGCAAAGACACTGCAAGTGCAGCGTGTTTTTTTAAAAAGTTTTTAAGCACAACATAACAAAGTGCGTTCACAAAACTTGAAAGCGCCAAATATAAAAATGCATACGCCAGACTGCCTGTGTTTTTGTATATCAAAATCGGGATAAAAACTTTTATTGCAGAATCTGCAATAGCCTTAAATATTCTGTTAAGTGCAAGTGCTGTAGAATTTTTCATTTTATTTTAATATTTCCCCTAATTTGTTCATTGCTTCTTCGAAAGTCATCTTTAAAATAATGTCGTCATCTTGTGGTCCTTCAATTGGATATGACTCAAAACCATCTTTTGTATAAAATCCTTCTGGGTCAATAAAAATAATTTTGAGTCCATTTTTTCTTGCTTGTCTTTGAACTTGTCTTCTGTCAGCATGACAACCCATACAAACCAAAGATTTTACACCAGCATCAAAGTCACAATCTGCAATATAATCGTTTATATCATAAATACGAAGTATTTTTTCTGGTATGTCCATACGCTTTACAAGTCTATCAAAATTATTATTGAAGACTGTGCCTCTAAAATAGCCTTTTTTGTAAAGTTCACCAAACTTTTTGTAGCCATCTGTAAGTTCTGCCGAAATGCAAGCAAGTGGAACTTTTGCAAACTTTTTTCTCATCTCTTGCTCGTTTGAAATTAAATTATAAAGCAAGTCATCTTGGTCAGCAAAATAGAATCTTCCTGAAATATGGTTTTGCACTTTGTATGTCTCATGCATTTCGTGAAGTGGTGGTATGTTTGCATTGATGCTTGGTCCGCAGCCCATTTCTACTTGCGCAGGCAAATATTTTACAATGTCAGCAACATTGTTTGTATAGGTTGGATTTCCCCTTTTGTCCGGCATTCTGTACATCTTTTTAGAAAGTGCCCACATTCTGTCTTGAATTGCAGAATAGTCATAGCCCTTTGAGCAAACAACAATGTCTAAACTCTCATAATTTTCTGGAAAAGATACTGTATTTCTTGGGTGATTTTTATATCTAAAAATTTGAACTTGTGTGCCATTTTGTGCTTCAAAAATATTTGGCTCTACTTGCTTAAACTTTCCAATTTCCAAAGCCTCTTTAATTTTTTTATAATATGCTTCTATTTCTTCCACAGGCAAAGTGTTTGTTACATACAAATAGTATTTGCTAAGTGTAAGATAATGCTTGTCATTTTTTTCTTCACAAACATAACTGTCGTAAAAATGAATATATCTCCTTCTTTGTGTAGTTTCATCAACATAACCTGACTTTTTTGCATTTTCTGGTCTTTGATTTCTAAGCCAGCAACCCTCAAAATCAAAACTATCTTTGCCTGCAATA
>JAFYCH010000084.1 GCA_017539765.1 Clostridia bacterium | reverse complement strand
TTTTGCACTAAAATTTGTTTTTTATCATTATATATCCAAATCCAAACTGGTTTATGAAAAACGCCCGGATTAGGACCATGACAGAAACTTTTAGGTCTTTGACCTAACAAATTTCCATCAATGTCATACACATCAAAAATTTCTTCCATAATCACCTTACTTTTTGTTCAATTCTTCGTCCAAAATTTTGCCTACGATTTGTGGGTTTGCTTTGCCACGGCTAAGTTTCATAACTTGACCAACAAAGAAAGTTTTTGCCCTTTCGTTTCCACCTTTAAAGTCAGCAACTGCTTGTGGATTTTGTTCAATAACCTGCAAAACAATCTGCTTTACACTATCTTCGTTGTTGTCTTGCTTCATTCCATTTTTCTCTGCAACTTCAACAACACTTTCGCCGCTTTCCCAAACAATATCCAAAACTTCACGAGCATTGTTTATTGAAATTTCTTTGTTTTGAAACATATTTATAAGGTCAACCAAATTTTTTGCACTAATTTGAATTTTTGGCTCGTCTTCTAAACTCTCTTTAAGTTTTCTCATAATATCAGTCAAAATCCAATTACACAAAACTTTTGGCTCGTTTTTAAGTTTTAAGCACTCTTCAAAAAACTGAGTGACAACAATATTTGAAGTTATTGTTTCTGCTTCGTTTTCTGTAAGATTAAAATCTCTCATATATCTGTTTTTTCTGTCAAATGGCAATTCTGGCATAGAATTTTTAATCTTTTCCAAATATTCTGGTGTAATTCTTACTGGAAGCAAATCTGGGTCTGGAAAATATCTGTAATCATTACCCGCTTCCTTGCTACGAAGTTCTTCGTTTTCACCTTTATCATCGTCCCACTTTAAAGTAATTTGTCTAATTTTTTCACCATTTTCTAAAACGCTAATTTGTCTGTTTGCTTCATATTCAATGGCTCTTGCAACTGCTTTGAAACTGTTAAGGTTTTTCATTTCAGTTCTTGTTCCAAGAACTGGATCACCAACTTTTCTTACACTCAAGTTGACGTCACAACGCAAACTACCCTCTTGCATTTTACAATCAGAAACACCAATTGCAACCAAAGTTTCTTTTATGGAATTAAGTGTTGCAACTGCTTCTTCACTGCTGTGAATGTCTGGCATTGTAACAATTTCTATAAGTGGCACACCACAACGATTAAAATCCACATAGGACTTGTTATTTTTTGCATCGTGAACGCTCTTTCCTGCGTCTTCTTCCATGTGAATATTATCAAGTCTTGTAAATTTTTCTTCGCCATTGAGTTTGTATCTAACCTTTCCGCCAACGCAAAATGGTTTTTTTAACTGACTTATCTGATATGCTTTGCTAAGGTCAGGATAGAAATAGTTTTTTCTTTCAAAAACTGAAATTTCGTTTATTTCACTATCAAAAGCAAGTCCGCTACGAATTGCATATTCTACGCACTTTTTGTTAACTGTTGGAATTGCTCCCGGAAGTCCCATACAAACAGGACATGTATTTGTGTTTATTGATGCACCAAATTGATTTTTGCATCTGCAAAATGCTTTTGTTTCGGTTTTGAGTTCAACATGAATTTCTAAGCCGACAGTTATTTCATAATTTGTATTCATATTGCACCCCCATTTTTCTCTTCAAAATAGTTTGCAAGTGTATAAAGTGTGGCTTCATCAAACTTTTTGCCAATAAGTTGCAAACCAATAGGCATACCAGCACTGTCTTTTCCACAAGGAAAACTTATTGCAGGCAAACCCGCAATATTTACAGGAACTGTGTAAACGTCACTTAAATACATTTTGATATGGTCGTTTGATTTTTCACCAATTTTAAATGCTACACTTGGACTTGTTGGAGAAAGTAAAACATCACAACTTTCAAATGCTTTTTCAAACTCTGCTGAAATTGCTTGTTGTGCTTTTTTTGCCTTGCCATAATATTCATCATAATAGCCACTTGAAAGCACAAAGTTACCAAGCATTATTCTACGTTTTACTTCTTTTCCAAAGCCTTGTGTTCTTGTCTTGTAATATAAATCAACAAGGTCAGAATACTCTTTTGCTCTAAAGCCATATCTTATTCCGTCAAATCTATCCAAATTGCTTGTTGCTTCAGCACTTGAAATTATATAGTAAGCAGAAAGTGCCAAATCTATGTCTTTTAAACTAACTTCAACAATTTCCGCACCATTTGCCTTATAAAACTCTATTGCATTGTTAATTGCCTTTTGGACTTCTTCATCCATACCAAGAGCAAAAAACTCTTTTGCAACACCAATTTTGAGACCTTTGATATTATCTTTGATTTCGTTTAAATAATCAGGAACAGTAACTTGCTCTGAAGTCGTTTCTTTTGGATCATAGCCAGCAATTGCAGAAAGCATAACCGCATTGTCCTTTACTGTCCTTGTAATTGGACCAACTTGGTCAAGAGAACTTGCAAATGCAACTACTCCATATCTGCTTACTCTGCCATAAGTTGGCTTTAAACCTACAACGCCACAAAAACTTGATGGCTGACGAATTGAACCACCTGTATCTGTTCCAAGAGATGCATAACACTGATGCGCTGCAACACTTGCTGCACTTCCACCACTGCTACCACCAGGAACTCTTGTTGTATCGTGCGGATTAAGCACTGGTCCAAAAGCACTGTTTTCATTTGATGAACACATTGCAAACTCGTCCATATTAGCCTTTCCGACAATAATTGCACCTTGGCTTTTAAGTTTCTCCACAACAGTTGCATCATAAATTGAAACATAGTTTTCAAGCATTTTTGAAGAACATGTTGTCTTTAAGCCCTTTATGTTTATGTTATCTTTGATTACTATTGGAACTCCAGCCAAAACCGGCAACTTTTCACCATTTGCCAATTTTTCATCAATCTTTTTGGCATCTTCCAAAGCATTTTCAAAATTAAACGAATTTAGAGCATTCAAATTTTGAGTGCTCTTTATTTTTTCTATTATCTGCAAAGTTACTTCTT
>JAFYCH010000083.1 GCA_017539765.1 Clostridia bacterium | reverse complement strand
CGCAACAAGTGCTTTCAATTTTTGCAATCATAAAGATTTATGAAAATAAAAAAATATCAAATTAAAACTAGTCAAGATATTCAAAAAATGTGTTATGCGGCACTTAAAAAAGTGTATAGTCCAACACTGTATCCAAGAGTACTTTTGAACTTTAAAAACAAAAAAATTGAAGAAATTTTTGCAAAAAAAGCCTATTTTGATGCAATTTTTATATCAAATTCACAATTTTTTGCAAAAAAAGTTCATAATAGTGATTATGATTTGGGTATGTTTTTATATCAAAAAAAAGATAAAACTTTTTTAAAACTTTATGATGGCACAGGGCATATTGCAAGCAGTTTTGTTACAAACGTTTTTGACAGAACCTTTTCAATGACAGATTTGGAATTTGATTTGGAAAAAAAATATATTAAAAAAATGTATTCAAAAATAAACAAAAAGAAATTATTGATTCAAAACAAAAAAGCAGAAAACAAAATGTAATTTTCTTGCTTTTTTTGTTGTTTAATTTTGTCAAAAATTGTATAATATCTATATGTTTTATATTACGCAAAATTGGTATGATTTATTAAAAGATGAATTTGAAAAATTATATTTCAAAAATTTATGTAATTTTTTGGGTAGAGAGTACTTAACAAAAGTTATTTATCCAAAGCCAGAAAATGTTTTCAATAGCATAAATAGAGTAAAATATAACGATGTCAAGGTAGTTATTATTGGTCAAGATCCATATCATGAGCCAAACCAGGCCCATGGTCTTTGCTTTAGTGTAGAAAATGACACTAAACTTCCACCAAGCCTTGTTAATATTTTCAAAGAAATTAAAAATGAATATGGCTATCAAAATACAAATGGAAATCTTCTTGCTTGGGCAAAGCAAGGCGTTTTGCTTCTTAACAGTGTTTTGACGGTAGAAAAAGGCAAAGCAAACAGTCACAAGGGTATGGGCTGGGAAAATGTTACTCAAAAAATTATTGATCTTCTTAATGAGCGAGAAGACCCAATTGTGTTTATGCTTTGGGGTTCATCTGCACAAAGGATAGGTTCAAAAATAGATACATCAAGACATTGTGTACTCAAAACAGTACATCCAAGTCCGCTTTCTGCATATGGTGGTTTTTTTGGTTGTGGTCATTTCAAAAAAGCAAACGATTTTTTAAAGTCAATTGGCAAAACAGAAATTGATTGGCATACATAATTATTTTTTAAATTAGGTATTTACAAATTTAATACATTTTGTTATAATAAAAACGGAGATAAATTATGAAAAACTTATTATTATTTAATTACACACTTCTTGTTGGTTTGTTGATTATTGTTATCGCTGTTGTTGGTGGAGTGTTTTTATCAATCAAACTCAACAAAAAAGTTTCAAACAATGCAAACAAAGTAGATTGGACAAAATTTAGTGCAAGTGGCCAACTTAAAAAGCACGTTCCAGTGCTTTGGCCAAAAGAGCTTGAATTTTATTATATGTTCCGATCAGTTCTTCCAAAAGAGTTTATGATTATTCCAAAACTTGGCATTGATGAAATTGTAAAGCCAAATGGCGGAAACTTGTTACTTTTCAATGAAGTCAAAGAAGAACACGTTGATTTCTGTATTATAAAAGTTACTAACATGGAACCAGTTGCAGTGCTTGACACATATTATCCAAGCATCACTGATAGTACAATGCAAGAATTATCTCTTCCAGTAAGAAAAGCACTTGAAAGTGTTAGTATTCCGGTTATTAAGTATGAAATTCTAGATGTACCATACAACAAAGATACAGTTTTAAAAGTATTCTTAGATGCTGTTGACCCAGTTACTCTTGCTCAATTAAGAAAAAAATAATTAGAAAAATTTAGGTAGTGGAGTTGGATATGAGATTTGAACTTAAATTAGCGTTGTTAGATAGTTTGGTAGAAGATACACTTAAACTTCTTTATGGTGAGAAAACAAGAGAATCTCTCGAAAAGTTTTCACGCATTTGCAAAGATGTACTCGATAAAAACGATGCATTTTCGGCATATGTTTTTGCTGCAGGAGTAAGTACTCATCTTGACAAAGATTATCAAAAACTTTTTAACGTAAAAAAGTTCGAAAGTTTGGTTTTGCAAAGTAGGGATGAAGATTTGATTTACAATTTTGGTCGTGACGTTAAAGGTGCAGATTTAAAGACAATTCACGATAACCTAAACAGCAAAAGTGCAAGAGACCTTATTAAACATGATATGCAAACACTATAAAAGATGGCGGAATGCTGTCTTTTTGTTTTAAATGATTTTAAAAAATTATATTGACATATATTTTATGATTTTGTTAAAATAATTTTAAAAGGGAGTTTTTATATGAAAGATAATTTAAAAGAAATTGAGATTTCAAAAGAGACAAAAAGATTTTTGGACGATTTATATTATTTAAAAGATAAAGAAAAAGAAGTAAAAACTGCTGGAGAGATATTTTATCCTGAACATGAACAACCTAATTATACAGGTGATCTTTATCAGCCAGTTTTTTCTGAAAAAATAAATGATAAAGAATTGAAAGATACTACAGGTCATTATCATGCACCATGGTTTTATAAACTATCTCAATTTCCTCCCAAATTTCCTTCCAAACTTTCTTATAAACTTCCTTACACAGATGAGATTATCGAGTTCGAAGGCAAAACATATAAGGTTATCGATACTGCAAAACTCGAATTTTTAACTGCAAAAGTTGGTGTAAAATCAAAACTTACAAAAGTATATTGTGCTAAGGGCGGAGAAAAGATTGAAACCACAAACGAGAAGGGTGAAGTTGAAAGTGTTGTTGTAGCAGAAAAAGGTGATGCAATTTTTTATAATAATGAGCACGATCAATATATTCCTGCAGGTGAAGATGGCAAGCACTGGAAGTATTCCGAAATTGAAAGTCATGGCTATTCTATTCAAGAACATAATGATGAGGAAAATTATGTTGTTGTCAGAAGCAACAATAAAGCACTTTTGCTTGTTGGTTGTGTAGAGGAAAATTCTGCAATAAAAAATGCTTTTGGAGATGGTAAGCCACAATATTTATACGAGGGCGCAACCATAAAAAAAGATATCAAAACAGGTAATATTAGTGGAATTGACAGAGCAGCGTTTGAAAATACTTGGGAGATTTTGCCAGAAGCAGAAGCAAGAGTTGAATTATATAATTACATGAAAGAATCGTTTAAAAAATCTTTAGAAAAATATGATAAAAAAATGTCAAAAGTAGAAAAAGAAAAAATTAAAAAATATCTTGAAGATACTTGGAATGAATAATGTATAAGGAAAATTTAATTTAATTATGTTCCACTAATAATTATGTATTGTTAAAACAAAAAAGGAAGTACAAACTTCCTTTTTTTGATATAAAAAAACTGTGCAATCTTTTTTGAAAATCAAACCTAAGTGACCTAACATAAATGTTGCTCCATCAAAGCACCCTTATGGCACATAAAAGTGTCTGCTTAATGCTGCTTCCTTCCAGACCTGACATATTTCACAGTCTTTTATTGCACAAGACCTTGATTTCAACACAACAGATATGTTCTCTTCTCAAATTTGTATTCCCGAGAAAGATATTCTGCCTTGCTGAGCGGATTGCAAGTTCAGGGCACCGCTAACTCCCCACATAGCACAGTATAATAAATATATATCATTTTTATTTTTTTTTCAAGTGTTTTTTAAATAAAAGATAACATTTTTTAATATTTTTGGTCACATTTTGTTTATTTATTTGCACAAAATTATTTTATATTATAAAATATATTATATGAGTAATGCGGATAGATTTTTAAGAGCATATAATGCAATTGACCATAGTTTAAGAAATCAATATAACTTTAAAAGGGCTATGGCTTTCACAGACGTTGTTAGAAGAAGTGTGTTAATTAACAGCGTAGTAAGAAAATATGAAGATGATTTGATTGACTATTCAAGGCTTAGAAATGCAATTGTTCACAGCGGAAACGAAAGTGATATTATTGCAGAGCCACACTTAAATGTTGTAGAAAAATTGGAGCATATTGCAAAACTTATTTGTACGCCACCAAGAGCAATAGACAGCATTTGTAGAAAGGACGTTTTGTGTGTTCATTCAAAAGATAAAGTTAAGCATGTCATTGAACTTATAAGCAAAAGCGGATACAGCAATTTGCCTGTTTATGATGACAAAAAACTTATTGGCATTGCAAATGGTCAAAGACTTTTGGACGCACTTGGTAGGTCACTTTTAAATGGCAAAAATTTAGATGGGGTTGTAAAGGAACTTACTATTGGTGAAGTGGTAGAAAATCAGGTTGCTGAAAGTTATTTTGCAATTGCAGATGAAAACATCACACTTGAACAAGCACTTAATTTGTTCTATAAAAACAGAAAAGTCTTGGTTATTATAATAACCAAAAATGGCAGTGAATATGAAAAGCCTGTTGGTATCATCACAGTTGCTGATATTATGGACATAAACAGTATGCTTGAAAATTATTAAACTATAAAATCGGAGAAAATATGGAAATCGTATACGAAGACAATCATTTGCTTGTGGTTATAAAGCCGCAAAATGTTCCATCTCAAAAAGACGAGAGTGGAGACAGTGACATTTTGACTCAATGCAAAGAATATTTAAAACAAAAATATAACAAGCCAGGCGAAGCATATTGCGGACTTGTTCACAGACTTGATAGGCCAACTGGTGGACTTATGGTGTTTGCAAAAACCAGCAAGTGCGCCGAAAGGTTAAGCAAACAAATAAGAGAAGGCGATATGCAAAAAGAATATTTGGCAGTTGTTGTAGGTACGCCAAAATATTCTTCTGACTATCTTGTGAACTATCTTAAAAAAGACGAGAAAACAAATGTCGTAAAAGTTGTGCCAGAACTTGAAACTGGTGCAAAAAAAGCAGAACTTACTTACAAGGTTTTGGACCATACTGACAAACTAAGTTTAATTCAATGCAATCTGCTTACAGGCAGAAGTCATCAAATCAGGGTGCAAATGGCAACCATAGGCAATCCAGTGTTTGGTGATGTGAAATATAAGGGCAACATTGTCAGTGGCTGGAATTTGGCACTTTGGAGTTTTAAACTATGTTTTGAACATCCAATCACAAAACAAACAATGAACTTTGTTTGCTATCCGCCACAAGAAGATGTGCCATGGAAGTATTTTAACTTTGCAAGAGTAAAGTAGAATAAAAAAGTGAAGCAATAATGCTTCACTTGTTTTTTGTTCGTTTGTTAGTTGTTATTCGCATGACTAACATGCTTTTTACCATTTTGTTTTATAATCAAAGATTATAAATCTTTTTATTTAATTATTTTATGCTTGTTCTTCTGCTGGAGCTTCTTTCAAAGCTTTTTCATAAGCTTCAAGAACTGTTTTGTCAACAAATTCTCTTGTTGGAGTATCAATTGGATGAGCAGTGTCTTTAAATTCACCGTCTGGTGTTTTTCTGCTTGGCATAGCCACAAAGCAACCATTTGCTCCTTCAATAACTCTAATTTCGTGAACAACAAATGAATTATCAATTGTTATTGATGCAACAGCCTTAAGTTTGCTGTCTTCCTTTTTAACAAGTCTAACACGAACGTCTGTGATGTTTAACACTTTCCCACCTCACCTTTATAGCCAAAACCTATTTTAATAGTATTAAAATATTTTTAACTACATTTATATTTTACACATAATTTTAAATTCAAGCAACAAAATTAACATATTTTTCTATTTTTTTTCATATATTTATTATTTTATTAACTATATTTAGTTTTTTTTCATAAGAATATTTGTGGAAAATATTTTGTCAAAATATAAAAAAATACACTTTGTTGGCATTGGTGGAATTGGCATGAGTGCACTTGCAAAACTATGTTTGCACGCAGGCATAAGCATAAGTGGAAGTGATAAACAAAAAACAAACATAACCGAAGAGCTTAAGCATTTAGGCGCAAAAATTTTTTATAGACATCAAAAAAGCAATGTTCAAAATGCAAGTTTGGTTGTTTATACTTGTGCAGTTGGTGAAAACAATGTTGAGATTATTGAAGCAAAAAACAAGGGCATAGAACTTTTGGAAAGAGCAGAGTTCTTGGGACTGATTGCAAGTGAATATGAAAATATTATTGCTGTTGCTGGTTCTCATGGCAAGACTACTGTTTGTGGTATGATTGCCAAAGTTTTTGAAATTGCTGGCAAAAAGCCAACAGTGCTTGTTGGAGGAGAGATAAACGGCAAGAGCAATTTGATTATTGGCGAAAAAGAGACATTGATTGTTGAAGCTTGTGAATATAAAGAACACTTTTTAAAGATAGGTCACGATACAGGAGTTATTTTAAATGTTGACTACGACCACCCAGATTATTTTAAGACCACAACTGAGTATGAAATAGCATTTCAAAAGTTTGCACAAAAAAGCAGGCAAATAACAATTACAGACGAAAAATATTCCATTTTGTTTGAGAACAATATTTTAACTTTTGGCAGTGGTGGAGTGTATCAAGCAAAGCATATAAAGTTTGAAGAAGACAAAATCACTTATGATGTTTATAAGTCTGGCAAGTTTTTTTTGCAAATTACACTTAATTGTTTAGGCTCTTTTAATGTAAAAAACAGTTTATGTTCAGTTGCAATTTGTGATTATTATGGCATTGACAAAAAG
The DNA here is from genome assembly GCA_017539765.1 of Clostridia bacterium. Taxonomy (GTDB): domain Bacteria; phylum Bacillota; class Clostridia; order Christensenellales; family UBA1242; genus UBA9845. The sequence goes on along the minus strand of JAFYCH010000083.1, from coordinate 807 downwards.
CACATAAAACTTGGATTAAGCAAGTTTGAAAACTTAAAAAGGCGATATGAGTATATTGGCAAGATAAACAATAACATTGTGATAACAGACTATGCTCATCATCCAACACAACTTGAAAGTTGCATAAAAACCACTCAAAAACTATACAAAAAGAGCATAACAGTTGTTTTTGAACCACATACATATTCCCGAACAAAAAAGTTTTTGTCGCAGTTTGCTGATGCTCTTTGCTATGCACAAAAAATAATTATACTTCCAACATATTCTGCTCGTGAAAAGCCAATAAAAGGTGGAACTAGCAGAGACTTGTATGAAACCTTAAAGTTTAAAAAAGCAAATATCAGTTTTGTTAGGTCCTACAAAAAGTGTTTAAAGGAACTTGAAAGGATAGATGGCAATATTATTTTGATACTTGGAGCAGGGTCCATAATCAAACTCGCAAACACCATAAAACAAAATTATATAAACTTGTTAGATAATACAAAAAATAATTAAAATTTCGTTTCATATTATGCAAAAAATTGCGTATAGTTGACACTGATTAGTTATTAAATAATCTCACAATTTTTATTATTCTTTTTTTTCTCAAAATCCTTGACTTATATTAAAATATAATATATAATAAGGCAGTTAATATCTAGTGAGGTGAAAAAATGAAAGAAGCATTGCATCCAGATTATCACAAAGTTAAAGTTATTTGCGCATGTGGAGAAACATTTGAAACAATGAGTACACACAAAGGCGACGAAATAAGAGTTGATATTTGCAAAAAATGTCATCCATTTTATACTGGAAAAAGAAAAATTG
>JAFYCH010000082.1 GCA_017539765.1 Clostridia bacterium | reverse complement strand
GGGTGAACATTTACATCAAGTTTGTCAAGTGGTATTTCTAGGTTGAGAACATAAAAAGGAAATTGACCTTTCATAAGATAATGCTCATAAGCACCATAAACACATGTTGAAACAAGTTGAGATACAACATATCTTCCATTTATGCTAAGTGTTTGATATGTTCTGTTTGGCTTTGAAAATGTTGGAAGTCCAATGTATCCACTTACTTTTATGCCAGATCTTTCACTGTAGTTTTCCACTTTTATTATTCCATCTGTTGCTGATTTGCCCTAGATGATGAAAATTGCATCAAAAAGATTTGTGCCAGTGCTTTGATAGATTTCTTTGCCATCAACAACATACTTAAAGCGAATTGTTGGGTTACACAAAATATATCTTTCAACAAGGTTTGTGATTTCACTTGCTTCACTTTTTGGCTTTTTTAGAAATTTTGCTCTTGCAGGCACATTGAAAAATATGTCACCAACACTTATTATAGTGCCATTATTTGCACCAATTTCCGTAGTTTCTGATTGTTTTCCACCAATTACTTCACAAGTTCTTGCAAAGGTTTCTGAAGCAATTTTGCTTGTTAGTTTCACTTTTGAAATACTTGCAATGCTTGCAAGTGCTTCGCCACGGAAACCAAGAGTTCCAATGTTTTCTAGGTCTTTTTCTGTTTTGATTTTGCTTGTTGCGTGACTTACAAAAACTTTGTCAAAATCATCTGGCTCAATTCCGCAGCCATTATCTTCTACAGTGATGTTCTTTATTCCACCATCTTCTATTGACACTTTAATGTCAGTTGCACCAGCATCAATACAGTTATCTAAAAGTTCTTTGACAACACTATATGGCCTTTCTACAACTTCTCCTGCAGCAATTTTGTTAAAAACACTTTCATCTAAGATGTTTATTTTTGACATATTATTCTTCCTTTAATTTCTCTTTTAAATCGTGAACCAAACTTATGGCTTCAAATGGAGTGAGTGTCTCGATTTTTGTATCGTTTAAGATATTGATAACTTCTCTTTCTTTGCGCTTTAAAACCAAATTTTCGCTTTGTTTGTCTGCCTCTTCTGCCACCTTGTTGTTTATGTCGGCAAGTTCCAAAGAATGTAAGATTTCTTTTGCTCTTACAACCACATCTTTTGGAAGACCTGCAAGACTTGCAACTTCAATTCCAAAGCTCTTATTTGCTCCACCACGCAAAATTTTTCTCAAGAAAACAATTGAACCATTAAGCTCTTTTACACTTATGTTATAGTTTTTTACCCCTGGCAAGTTGCCTTCAAGTTCAGTCAGTTCGTGGTAATGGGTAGAAAATAGTGTTTTGCCAACAAGATGTTGACTGATGTATTCCATAACAGCCCAAGCAATTGACAAGCCGTCAAAGGTACTTGTTCCACGACCAATTTCGTCAAGCAAAACCAAACTGTTTGAAGTGGCATACCTCAAAATGTTTGCGACTTCTGTCATTTCCACCATAAATGTACTTTGACCAAATGCAAGGTCATCTGTTGCTCCAATTCTTGTAAATATTCTGTCGGTTATTGGAATCTGTGCACTTTGTGCTGGCACAAAACTTCCAATATGAGCCATAAGAACAATAATTGCAACTTGACGCATATATGTAGATTTTCCTGCCATATTTGGACCAGTGATTATCATTGTTCTGTTGGTGTCTTTGTCAAGAAGTGTATCGTTTGGAACAAATCCACTTTTGCTTATTGCTTCAACAATTGGGTGACGACCAGCAATAATTTGAAGTGGACTATCTTTGTCCACAATATCTGGCTTAACCAAATTGTTTTTTATGGCAACAGTTGCCAAACTGCAAAGTGCATCAAGATATGCAATATACATTGCTGTTTCTTTTATTGCACCAAGATAGTCCAAAAGTTTTAATCTTAGTTCAGCAAATAGTTGTTGCTCAAGTTTTATTGCCTTTTCGTCACTGCCAACCTTCTTTTGTTCAAGTTCTGTAAGTTCTTCTGTCACATATCTTTCGGCATTGGCAAGTGTTTGCTTTCTTATATATCTAAATGGGACCAAATTCTTCTGTGAATTTGTGACTTCAATATAATAACCAAAAACACGGTTGTAGCCAATTCTTAAATTTTTGATTCCTGTGGCCTTTTGCTCTTCTATTGCCATTTGCTCAATAATCTGATTTGAGTTGGTTGAAATATATCTAAGTTCATCAAGTTCTTTTGAATAGCCATCTTTGATAAAGCCACCATCTTTTGTGTTTGTTGGTGTGCCCTTGTCAACAATTGCATGGTCAAGTAAATTAACAACATCTAAATGTTCGTTTATGTTTGAATAAATAGTTTTGAGTGCTTTGCTTTTGAATTGACCAATAACTTCTTTAAGTTTTGGAAGAAGTTTTAAACTATTTTTTAAACTTACACAATCTGCTGGTGTAAGTGAATTATAACTTATTCTTCCACAAAGACGTTCTATGTCATTTATTTCTTTTAAATAAGAAATAATTTCTTCACGTTTTACAATATTTTTAAAGAGTTCTTCAACTCCATTTTGTCTAATGTCTATTTCTGCTTTTGATTGAAGTGGCTCTACAATAAACTTTCTAAGAAGTCTGGAGCCCATGCTTGTATTTGTTTTGTCAAGATACCAAAGAAGAGTTCCAAACTTTCCGCCATCTCTAGCATTTGAAACAAGTTCCAAGTTCTTTCTGCTTTGATAATCTATGTGCATATAGTTTGAATATCTAACCACAAGCAAGTTGTCTATGTGAGAAAGACTTCTTTTTTGAGTTTCGTTCAAATATTCAAGCAATGCTCCACTTGCCTTTATTGCATTTGGCTTATCTTCTAGGTCAAAACTTTTAAGCGACATTGTTTTGAATTGGCTGTTAAGTATTTCAATTGCATTTTGAAGATTATATGCTTGCTCTTTGTATGCATTAAATTCTGGAATGGTCTTATGTTCAAGCATAAGTATTTCAGTTTCCAAATTTTTTGCTTCTGCATTGCAAATGATTTCTGCTGGTCTTGTCATTGTGATTATGTCATTAAGTTTGCCTGTGCCGTCAGTTTGTGCAAGTTCCGTCACATTAAATTCACCAGTAGAAATATCGCACCAACTTATTGCATTGCCATTTTTTGAGGCATAAATTGACATTATAAAGTTGTTTTTGTGTTCGTCAAGCAAACTTTCTTCCATAATTGTTCCTGGCGTAATAACCCTTACAACATCTCTTTTAACAATACCTTTGCTCTCTTTTGGATCACTTAATTGTTCACAAATTGCAAGTTTGTAGCCTTTTTCGAGTGCTTTTTGAATATAGACATCAAGTGCTTTTACTGGCACTCCGCACATTGGTGCACGTTCTTCCATGCCACAATCTTTTCCAGTAAGTGTCAAGTCAAGAACTTTGCTCATTTGCAGTGCGTCTTCATTAAAAAGTTCATAAAAATCACCAACTCTAAAAAACACAACACAATCTTTGTATTGTTCTTTTGTAAAGTTATATTGCATCATCATATCTGATGGCTTTTTCTCTGTGTTTGTGTTTACTTTTGTACTCATTCAACAATTTCTCCAATAAGTTTTGTATTTTTGATATCTTTTATCTTTACTGTCACAAAATCTACTTTAAACTCTTTTACACCTTCAATTATGACATTTATTCCGCAATCAGTTTTGCCCAATACTTTGCCTTCTTTTCTGCTTGTCATCAAAACCTTTATTGTTTGACCTAAAAAGCGATTAAAAATGTTTTTCTCAATTTCTCTTTGAAGTGCAAGAAGTCTGTTGACACGCTCTCTTTTTGTTGCAAGTGGAACTTGTCCGTCCATTTTTTCGGCAGGAGTTCCAGTACGCTTTGAATAAATAAAGCAAAATGCTGTGTTATATTGCACCTTTTTCATTAGGTCAAGTGTCATTTCAAAATCTTCTTCTGTTTCTGTAGGAAAACCTACAATAATGTCAGTTGAAAGATTGACGTCTGGAATATATTTTCTAATCATTTCGATTGTTTTTATGTAATGCTCTACAGTGTAGTTTCTGTTCATAAGTTTAAGTATTCTGTCGCTTCCACACTGAACAGGTAAATGTATCATATGACTTATATGTTTGCTCTCTGCAATAACTTTGACAACTTCTTCGCTAAGGTCTTTTGGGTGTGAAGTTAAAAACTTTAAGTTAAAGTTTCCGTCAAGAGCATCAATTTGTCTAAGAAGTTCTGCAAAGTTGTTTTTGCCATTATTAAATGTGTTGCCATAAGAATTGACATTTTGACCAAGAAGTGTAATCTCTTTGTAGCCATCTGCAATAAGTTTTTTGCACTCTGCAACAATATCTTCCATTGGTCTAGACTTTTCTCTGCCACGAACATAAGGAACAATGCAATATGTGCAAAAGTTGTTGCAACCATACATAATGTTTACCCACGCATTATAGCCACTTGTTCTATAACTTTCAACTTCTACAGGAAGGCATGGCTCTTCTGGCACAACTTGATATACTCTCTTTTTTGTTGCCAATACTTGTTCCAAGTATTCTTTAAACTTGTATGTGTTATGTGTGCCAAGAATAATGTTGACAAAAGGAAATTTTTTGTATATCTCTTCTGCTCTCTTTTTTTCTTGTGTCATACAGCCACAAACGGCTATAATCATATCTTTTTTCTTTTTCTTTAGTGGTTTAAGAGCACCTATGTTTCCCATTGCTTTTTGCTCGGCTGCTTCACGTACACAACATGTATTAAAAACAACAACATCTGCTTGTGTCTCGTCTTCTGTTGCTCTGTAACCCATACTTTCTAGCACACCTGCTAGTTTCTCGCTTTCGTGAACATTCATTTGACAACCGAATGTAACGATTTTGTAAAATTTTTGCATAAATAACTCCGAGTTAAATTATATAACAAAATTTGTAAATATGCTAGCAGAAATTATAAAATTATTAAATATAAATAACTTTAGTTATCAAACGTTGCTAAAAAATTGTGTTTTGAGTATAAATTTACTTTTTGATAGCAAACTATTTTATATGAAAAAAGTATTAAAATTTTCAGTGATTTCTGTGCTTGTTTTAACTTTGCTTGGACTGCTTTTTGTTGGTGGACTGTTTTTGTACATATCAACTACAAAAAGTAATGTTGATTTTGACAAAACTATGCTGCTTGCACAAAATACAACAATTGATATTTATGACATAGACAACAACAAAATAAATGACAAAACAGGCAAAAAAGCACTTGTAAAGTTTGATGAACTTCCCTATTATGTTCCTGCATCTTTTATTTCAATTGAAGATAAAGATTTTTACAAACACCACGGACTGAATTATAAAAGAATTATCAAGGCACTTTTTAACAATTTAAAGACAAAGTCTTTAAGTGAAGGTGCAAGCACTATAAGTCAACAACTTATAAAAAACACTCATTTATCAAGCGAAAAAACATTTGCCAGAAAAATAAATGAAATGGCACTTGCGAAAGAACTTGAACGAAATTTTTCTAAAGATGAAATTATGGAAACATATCTAAATGTTATATATTTTGGGAATGGTGCATATGGCCTTGAAAATGCAAGCCAAATATATTTTGGCAAAACTGCATCAGAACTTTGTGTTGAAGAAACTGCTCTACTTGCATGCATTATTAAATCACCTAGAAAATATTCACCACTACTCAATCCACAAAATGCACTTGAAAGAAGAAATTTGGTTTTGAGAGAAATGAATAAAGATGGCTATATTTCAAACGAGACATACGAACTTGCAAAAGAAAAACCAATCCAACTTCAAACAAATATTATAAATTCAAAAAGTAAGAATTTTTATGAGGAAGCAACACTTCAAGAAGCAGAAAAAATATTAAATATGACAGAAAATCAAATTGCTCTTGCAGGTTATAAAATCTTTACATATCAAGTAAATACTGACCAAAATGCATTGTCTAACACAATTAAAGACACTGACTATTATGCACAAAACAGTTATGGTAACATTGCAGATGGTGCTGGAATTGTGATTGATAACAAAACTGGCGGAATTACTGCATTTGACGGAAAAAGTATTTATGATATTGTCAATATGACACGCAGTCCCGGCAGTGCCATTAAGCCAGTGCTTGTTTATGCCCCAGCCCTAGAAACTGGAAAAATAAGTCCAAGCACAATGATACTAGACGAAAAGAAAAGTTTTGGCAACTACTCACCACAAAACGTATCAGGCATATATTATGGCTGGATTGATGCAACAAAAAGTGTTGAAAAAAGTTTGAATATTCCTGCAATAAAAATTTTGGAGACAACAGGAATAAATGCAAGCAAAAAAATGGCAGAAAGCTGTGGCATAAAGTTTGATAAAACTGACACAAGCCTTGCAATTGCACTGGGCGGAATGACTAAAGGAACAACTGTGAAAGAACTGGTTAATTCCTATATTCCATTTTCAAATAACGGAAACTTTATGGAAGCAAAATTTATCAGGAAAATTTGTGACAAAAAAGGTAAAGTTATTTATGAGAACAAACAACCCAAAAGACAAGTTATGAGTCCAGAAACGGCGTATTTAATGACACAGATGTTAATCTCTGGCGTGCAAAAAGGCACCAGCAGTAGACTTAATGTT
>JAFYCH010000081.1 GCA_017539765.1 Clostridia bacterium | reverse complement strand
TTTTCAATATTCTTTTTGTTTTCTTGTATCTTTTGCTCTTTTTGTGCAATAAGGTCTTGACTGCCTGCAATGTTTTGTTGTTCTTGTTTAAGTTCCGCATCAAGTTTTTCTGCTTGTTGTCTTAAAAGCACCAACTTTTCCTTGACAATGGTTGCTTCGCCACTCTTTCTTTCAAGTTGAACTGTCAAACTTACAACTTGGTCATAAAGTTCTTTTATGGTCTTATCAATCTTTTGTATGTCTTCATAATTTTTGTTGTAATTTGCAATTGTATCGTCAAGTTTCTTTTGCTTATCATCAATTTCTTCCGCAAGTGCATTTATTCTTGTGCTAATCTCTTGCTTGTTTGAAGCCGCACTGTCATATTGATAAATATAGTTATTGATTTCAAGAGATTTAAGTTCTTCCCTTAAGTCCAAATATTTTCTTGCTTTTTCTGCTTGCTCTTTAAGTGGATTAAGTTGTCTTTCAATTTCAATCAAAATATCTCTTAATCTTGCAATATTGTCTCTTGTTCTGGCAAGTTTACGTTCACTTTCAAGTTTCTTTTCTTTAAACTTTGAAATGCCTGCGGCCTCTTCAAAAATGCCACGTCTATTTTCTGGCTTGCTGCTTACAATTTGTTCAACTTTACCCTGACCAATAATAGAATATCCGTCACCACGACCAATACCAACATCATGCAAAATATCAACAATATCTTTTAATCTTGCTGTGTTGTTATTTATTAAATATTCACTTTCACCACTTCTATATAATTTTCTTGTCAAAATAACTTCGTTATAGTCAAGGTCAACAGCATGGTCTGCATTATCAAGCACAAGTGATACTTCACAATAACTCAAACTTTTTCTTGTTTGAGTTCCATTAAAAATAACGTCCTGCATGCTAGAACCACGAAGGAGTTTGCTTGATTGTTCACCAAGAACCCATCTGATTGCGTCGGCAACATTACTTTTGCCACAACCATTTGGACCAACAATAGCTGTTATTCCATCATCAAAATTTATTACAGTTTTATCCGCAAAACTTTTAAAACCAATAAGTTCAACTCGCTTAAATTTCAAAGTAAAAATTCTCCTACAAATACTTCAAATAAATTATATCATATAATTTATTGTTTGCCAAGATAAATCTAACAAATTATTGAGATTTTTTTCCATAAAAAAAGCAAGTCTTTGCAGCTGTCATAATTAAACAAAACTTACAACTTGCTTATAAATTTTATATATTATTTTTTTAAAATATCAAGTGTCTTTTCTGCAGCCAAATTTTCTGCTTCCTTTTTACTGCTTCCAAATGCAGTAGCATATTTTTTGCCGTTTATCATTGCTGCAATTTCAAATTCTGGTTTGTGGGCAGGACCTTTTTTGCTTATGACAACATATTCAAGAGTATTTCCAGTTGTCTGTTGCAAAAACTCCTGAAGCTCTGACTTATAATCTCTTGTAAGTTTTAAAATTGAATTAACGAGTTCTTTTGAATATTTCAAACTTTCATAAATAAATTTTTTGCACTGCTCCAAATCGCTATCCAAAAACATTGCGCCAACAATTGATTCAAACAAATCGCCCATAACATTTGTTGATTTCTCTGGATTAAAATTGTCACAAAGTAAGTTTTTTTCAAGTCCAGCATCAAAAATATACTTGCTTACATACTCACTGCTTACAAGATATGCCCTGATTTTGCTACAAACGCCCTCTGCAAAATTAAAATTGTCAAACAAAAATTTTGTTGTGCAAAAATTCAAAATGCTATCGCCCAAGAATTCAAGTCTTTCGTTGCTGGTCAAATTATGAGAATATGCAAAAGAACTGTGTGTGAACGCAGTTTGTAAATATTCTTTATTCTTCCACTCATAGCCAAGTTTTTGTTCTATGGCTTCAATTTGTTCTCTGCTTAACATAATTTGCCTTTATTCTTCAATTTTTATATCAATGCCATTTACGCTTTCTGAAATTTTTTCTATCATATCACTTTGTCCAAGTGTATAAGCCTGTTTTATTGATTGATAAAAACTTTCTGCCTTACTGCTTCCGTGACACTTAACAACAATTTTGTTTATGCCCAAAAATGGAGAACCACCATATTTTTCGTAGTCAAATTTTGCTCTTAATCTCTTAAATGTGCCTTTCATAAACAAATAGCCAATTTTGCTTGCAACATGAGATTTGATATCTGATTTTAATATTCCAAGCAAAGTTTTAAGTGTTCCTTCGCAGGTTTTAAGTGCAACATTGCCAGCAAAACCATCTGCAACAACAACATCAAAATCACCACTAAGAAGATCTCGTGCTTCCATATTTCCAACAAAATTTACTGGAATTTCTTTCATATATGGAAAAGTCTTTTTGACAAGTTCATTGCCTTTGTGGTATTCTGTTCCAACACTCAAAAGTGCAACTCTTGGCTTTTCTGTACCAAACATTACTTCAGCATATTTGCTTGCCATAAGCGCAAAATGAATAAGGTTTATTGGCTTGCAATCCATATTTGCACCACTGTCGGTAAGAATTACTGGCACTCCTTGACAAGTTGGCAAAACTGGTGCAAGAACTGGTCTTGAAACACCTTTTATTCTTCCAACCTTCAAAAATCCGCCTGTAAGAACAGCTCCTGTGCTTCCTGCAGAAACAAGTCCGACAGCATTTTCATCTGCTTTTAATGCATCAAATGCCTTGACAAGAGAACTTTCTGTCTTTGTCTTGATTGCAACTGTTGGTGTGTCATCGTTTGTAATAATATCTGGCGCATCAATAATCTCTAATCTTTCAAAATTAATTTGATTTTCTTTTGCAAGAGTTTCAATCTCTTCTTTTTTTCCTGTTATAACAATTTTTAAATCGTCAATTTTGTCAAGTGCTATTTTTACGCCTTTGACTACTTCTGCTGGCGCATTGTCACCACCATAACCATCAACTATAACTTTTTTATATTCTTTTTCCATAAATTTTCCTTTAAACAAAACAAGTATAGTATATTTTCGTTTTTTATTCAACCATTTTAAGCAGGTCTTGCTCGCTTATCATTTTTATTCCAAGTGCAACACCCTTGTCATATTTTGAGCCAGGTTCAGCACCAAGCAAAATAAAGTCAGTATTTTTGCTTACAGAACTTGTAACCTTTCCGCCATTATCTTCGATAATCTTTGTCGCATCGTCTCTTGAAAGAGTTGGAAGCGTACCTGTCAAAACAAATGTTAAACTTGAAAGTTTTTGTGACTTAGATTGTTTAAATTCGTTGACAACAACCCCACTTTCAAAAAGTGAATTTATAATTCGCAAATTATTTTCGTTTTTGAAATATTCAACAATAGATTCACTCATAACGTCACCAAAAGCAAAAATACTATTTATTTCTTCAACTGTTGCATTTCTAAAGTTTTCAAAAGTTCCAAAATGCTTTGCAAGAATCTTTGCACTCTTTTTGCCAATATTAAGTATGCCAAGTGAATAAATAAACTTATCTAAATCAACATTTTTTGACTTTTGTATTGCATCTAAAAGATTAGAAATCTTTTTGTCTTTAAATCCTTCAAGTTTTGATAGGTCTTCTGCCGTAAGTTTATATAGGTCTGCAACATTTGTTACGCCCAAAACATTGTAAAGCTGTCCAACTGTTTTGTCACTTAAACCAACCAAATTCATTGCATCACGTGAAGAATAATGAGAAAGCCTGTCCACAATTTGTTCTGGGCAATGATATGTGTTTGTACAAAATAAGTTTGCTCCAATTTCTTCAAGTTCCGCCCCACAACTTGGACAATACTTAATTTTTTCTATTGGTGTGCTTTGCTCGGTTTCTCTGGCAACGCCTAAAATTTCTGGAATAACTTCGTTACTTCTTCTTACAAATACATAGTCAAAAAGTTTTATTCCCTTTCGTAAAATATCATTGTAATTATTTAGTGTTGCACGCTTAACTGTTGCACCCGCAAGTTCAACTGGGTCAATTTCTGCAATTGGCGTTATCTTTCCTGTTCTACCAACTTGCCAAGTTATGCTATTAAGTTTTGAAGACATTTCCTGTGCTTCATACTTATATGCAATTGCCCACTTGGGAAATTTTGCAGTATAGC
>JAFYCH010000013.1 GCA_017539765.1 Clostridia bacterium | reverse complement strand
TAAAATACATCAAAAAGCAAAGTCCAAAAATACTAAATTTTGGCAAAATGCTAAAGTGATAAGCAATTCCCCCAATCAAACAACCAATTGTGATTGCTACGAATCCCCAAAACATTTTTCCTTTTGTGAAAGGTCTTTTTTTGATGAAAATATTTTTAACTAGAAAATATATTATACCCAAAAGTCCAAGACCGATTGATACCGCATAAAAGGTAAATTCCAAATCGGAGTTTACTCCATTTGTGAAAAATGCCGCCGGCAAAACAACAACCAAAATCCCCTTTGGGTCATTGCAAAACATCAAAATAAGCATGACAAAAAAACACAAAACCAAAACAGTTATGTGTGCAATATTCAAAAACCAGCCAAGATATGCTATCACAAAAAAAGCAAGATACAAATATTTGCTGGTGAGAATTTTTTCCATTTGTTTTTGCATTATTTTCTCCAAGCAGTTTCAAGTTGTATTTTATCATATTGCCAGCAATAAATCAATAAAAAAACAGCCCCTAAATTGGGCTGCATTTTTTTAAGATTCTTTCTTTGTCTTTCTTTCTTTTTTTGCAGGTTTTTCTTCAACAACTTCTTCATGACAATGACATTCTTCACCACATTCACAAACAAAATCATTTTGTTTTTGAAGTTCTGCCAAAATTGCTGTCAAAAGTTCTTCTTGAGTTGGCTTTGGAGCTGGTGGTTCAACTTTGTTTGCTTCTCTAAGTGCCTTTGTTGCAGCCAAAACAGCTTTGCGGTCTCTCATGTTTACACCTTGTTCTTTCAAAGCTTTCTTTTCTTCTTTTGTAGGTCTTTCAGCTTTTGCTTTTGAAACATATCCTTGTGCATTCATAACAAGTTTGATAATCATAAACAAAACAATTGCAATAAGCAAGAAATCAATAATTGCAATTATAAATGTCCCCCAATCGATGTAAATGCATTCAGCGTTTACAATCATATTTCCAGCACCATCATCAATTAAATATTCTTTTCCATTCAAAACAGTGATAAGATTTACGCTTGTTCCACCTGTGCAAGCAAACACAATCCAGTTGATAAGTGGCATCAAAATTTTGTTTGTAAGTGCTGTGACAATTGCAGAAAAAGCACCGCCAATAATTACACCAATAGCCATATCAAGGATGTTTCCACGGCTTATAAATGCTTTGAAATCTCTAAAAAACTTTCTCATCTCTCCCTTCCTTTTACGATTTAATTCTATAAAATTATTCAACAAAATGCAAGTAAATTCGGCATATTATTTCACAATTTTTCTGTCACAAGTTTTTTCAACCAAATCTTTAAGTGTGACATTTTCAAGATAGTTGTTTATCAAACCATTCAAGGTGTTCCAAACTCCAATTGTGTCACATTTGTCAGCAACTGGGCAGACTTCAGTGTCAATACAGGTGGAAATTTTGATAGAATCTCCCGTTGCATTCAAAATATCCTTAACAGAAATCTTGTCCGCCGGTTTTGAAAGTTTGTATCCACCATTTGCTCCTCGAAGCGATTTCACAAGCTTTGC
>JAFYCH010000080.1 GCA_017539765.1 Clostridia bacterium | reverse complement strand
TTGTTCTTTGGGCCAAAGAACAACAAATCTTCATCTTTATTTTGAGAGTAATATGCTATAGCGTCTGGTAATTTACTTTGAATATTCAAAAATTTTTCTTTATCCATAACTATATTTCCTTTATTATATAATATCATATAATAAAACATTTTGCAATAGTGATACAAAAATTTTTTATAACGAGCCTTTTTCGCACGCCAATAAAAAATTTATCTTTATATTTACTGACAAAAAATGACAAACAAAACACTAAAAAATAGGGCTTTTTTGCCCTATTTTGATTATTATTTTAATAATTCACTCGCAAGTTTAAGTCTTGAAACAACTTCATCTTTGCCAAGCAATGTGCAAATTTGATAAAGATCTGGTGTGTTTGCTTTGCCTGTGATTGCAACACGAAGCATTGAGGCAACATCGCCATAGTGACCTTTGTATGCTTCTGGATTTGCCTTGTATGCCTTCATATCATCAGCAAAACCAAATTCTGTACCAAGTGTTTTTATTTTTGCAAACCATGTTTGATTGTCTGGCTCGTTGTCGTAAACACCGACATATTTATCAACAATTTTTTTGATTGTTTCTTTATCAAATTTCTCAAGGTTGTAGGCATAATCTTCAAGAGATTTTGGAGCAAATAATTCCTTAAAGAAATATCCAAATGCAGACTTTGTCTCATTCCACTTTGCAATATCTTTTCTTGGCTTTGCTGTGCCACGCTCTATTGAAAATACTTTGATTGCATAATCTTTGTTATCTTTCAAAATCTTTGCAAAACTTTTATCATATAATTCTGCCCATGCAAGACACAAATCATAAACCTTTTGAGCATCAAATGTAGAAATGATGTTTTTGCTTACGTCATTAAGTTTTGGAAGGTCAAAAAGCGCACCACTTTTGCTCATTTTGTCTGCTGTAACAACAAAGTTGTCGCAAGTAAGATCTGGATTATTTTTTCTCCAATCTTCAAAATTGCTGTTTGCAACGGTGTAAAGATATTCTTTTACACTTTCAACTGGATAGCCTTCTTCCAGATAGAATGTTACATTTGCTTCTGGGTCTTTTCTTTTTGAAATCTTACGTTTGCTTGCGCCTTCCATTTTTTGAATTGGTGCAATGTGAGCATATTTTATTCTTTCAAAACCTAGTGCGTCAAAAATTTGCAAGTGCTCTGCTATGCTTGGAATATATTCGTCACCACGAAGTACAAGGTTAACTCTCATAAAATGGTCATCGCAAGCATGAGCAAAGTTGTATGGTGGCAAGAAATCACGCTTTAAAATGACTACGTCATTAAAGTTGTCACTAAGTTTGAGTGTGCCACGAATTGCGTCTTCCATAACAATTTTGTGGTCTGCACTGCTGTTACACTTAAGCCTGATTGCAAACTTTTTGCCTTGCTTTAAATTTGCTTCTACTTCTTCTAGTGTCAAATCTCTGCAATGTGCATAAGAGCCATAATAGCCAGTAAGCTCTTTGTTGGCTTCTTGAATTGCTTTGTCTCTTTCTGCAGTTTCATCATCACAAAAACAAGGATATGCCTTACCTTCTGAAACAAGATATTTTGCCATTGCCATATAAATATCTTTACGTTGACTTTGTGTATATGTACCATAATCGCCATAATCATTGCCTTCTTCGTCCACACCTTCATCAAACTTGATGTCGTATCTATTAAGACCTTGAATTATGTTCTTTACACCATTTTCCACTTTTCTGGTTTGGTCTGTGTCTTCAATTCTTAAAATAAACACACCATCACTCTTTTTTGCAATGTTGTTTGCAACAAGACAAGTGAACACACTACCAATATGTAAAAATCCTGTTGGACTTGGTGCAAAACGTGTAACAATTGCACCCGGTTTCAAATTTCTTGGTGGGTATTTTTTTTCTAAATCTTCCTTTGTATATTTCACATCTGGAAATAATAAATCTGCTAATTTTTTGTAATCCATATATTTTGCTTCCTTTAAACTTTTTTATTATATCACAACAATACGCCTACATGCTACTATTTAAAATAAAAAACAAAAAAAAGTGACAGATATTTTCTGTCACCCATTTATTAAACAATTAAGTTTGTAAACAAGTATTCTTGATAGTCATAAACTTGTTGGTCAAAATCTTCCATAAATTTCAAATATTCTTCTGCAAGTTTATTTCCTGCTGTTTTTCCTTTTAAACCAGCAATATATTTTACTGCTGCTTCATAGTTGTTTAAGTTTGTTTTCAAACTTTTATATTTTGCAAGACAGCAACCATAATAGAATACTTTGTCTCGGTAAGCAGTGATATCTTCTTCGTCACTCTCAGCGGTTGGAACTGCCACTTCTCCTATTGCAGTATTTACCATCTCTACCAATTTTTTGAAATTGACATCATAAGTCGGATTTTCAACAAACTGGCTTGTTTCATTGTTATATATTTTTTCAAAAGAGAATCTATCGTTGTTTCCATTTAAAACAAAATGCTTTAAATAATAATATTTTGCAAGATAAATTTCACTTCCTCTAATAAGTCTTTCCATTCCGCCAATAGGAATTTGTGTTTTTGTGTTTACTGGATACAGATAGTCTGAATAAATGTTTTCATATATTGAACTGATTTCGTAAAACTTTTCAATAAG
Organism: Clostridia bacterium; assembly: GCA_017539765.1. GTDB lineage: Bacteria > Bacillota > Clostridia > Christensenellales > UBA1242 > UBA9845. The sequence continues at coordinate 11,474 of JAFYCH010000080.1, read as the reverse complement.
TGCCATATAATTGTCAAGGAAACTTTTTATTGCTTGCTCAACTGGGAAAGCATCTGTTGAAGCATAATCATCAATTCTTTCTTTTAAAACTTCTTTTGAAAACTTAACTTTATTTAAAACACCACCAAGTTCATCAATACGATCATATAACTTTGATTTAAGTTCTTGTGGAACATCTTCATCTTTTGAAGTATGATTTGACTTGTTGTTTAAAAGATAGAAATCAGATACTGCCTTCACCAAAACGGCATATTCACCATTCTCTCTAAGCAAATTCAATACGTATTCTGAACCTTCTGCATTAACAGTGGCGATATAGTTATATGTTCTAAGAGGTGAACTGCTTTCGTAATATTTCCATGAATTGTTGGAATATAAATCTACATTTCCTTCAGTGTCAAATACTCTGATCACTTCTGTTCTTTCATCTCTGTAATAATTTTTTGTAACTTTTTCATAAAGAGTGTTGCATGTTTCTATTTTTGCGGTTGAAGATTTTGTACAACCAGAAAGCACCATTACACAAACAAGCAACAAAACTATTCCTAAAAATTTAATTCTTTTCATAGGCTTCTCCTTAATATTGATCTTGTGTCATATATTCAAATAAATATGTTAAGTTATCTTTTATTGTTGTGTCCGTAATAGAATTTATATAGTCTTGCTTTTCTGTTCTTGTTCCTTCTTCAACTTTCTCATAAAACTCTTTTAAAGTTTCTTTGCTGATATCCATATATAATTCTGTAAACTTTGCTTCTTTGTCACTATTTCTGTTGTCTGATTGTCTTGCGTTAAATTTTTCTATTACCCTAGAAAAAGATGATTCAGAGCCAAGACAAATTATATCAACAGCAGTTTCCCTTTTGAACTTGCCATAAATATCACTTTCAAAAGCAACTTTGCAATAGTCTCTAACCATTTCAAGTTGAACTTCATAAACAATGCCAGTAGAATTTGTGCCATAGTTTACCTTGTAGACATATTCTTTCAACTTTTCATTGAGTTCTAAAAAGATTTTGATTTGTTTAAAATATTCGTTGGCATAATTTGTAACTCTTCTCAATCTTTCATCATTTGCAAGCCCATCTACCTTTGTTAACTCAGCCATTTCAGTTGTGCTGTCTATTTGACTTGAAAGTGATTTCATTAAGTTAAGAATTTGCTCCTTGTCTGCATTTACACTTTTATTTTCAAACAAAGTAAGTTTTAAATAATAGTCATAATGCTCAAGAAGAAAATTGCTAATTTTGTTTGCGTAAACAATTCTCAACCTATCTGCAGGGGTTGACAATTGAGCATAGCTCTCAAACTCACTACCATAACTTTGACTATATTTTTCTGTAATTTCTAAATTGTCTGATTTGTTTAATAAGTCGTTTTGACTGGTTTTAGGAGATGTAACTTTTATGATGCCATAAATGACAGCAGCAAGAATTAAACCAGCAACAACCATTTTTAATACAAATTTTAGAATATTTTTACTTGCCATAATTTTGTTCTCCTATTTATATTTTAAACTAATATAGTTAATTTGTCAATACAGAATTATATTATTGAATTTATTTTTAAAATTGTCAAAAATGTTTGCTAATAAGTTTTAAAATATATATACTATTTTAAAGAAAGCAAAAATTGCTTGTTTTTTACAAATGGGAGATAAAAATATGAATAAAGTTGTTATTGTTGGTTGTGGTAATGTTGGAATGGCTTATGCTTATAGTTTGGTGATAAGTGGAAGTTATGTTGATGAACTTGTTCTTATTGATGTAAACAAAGACAAAGCAGCTGGCGAAGCACTTGACCTTAACCATGCCCTATCTCATGCGCCTAAAAAAATTGTACTTAAAAGCGGAACATACAAAGATTGTGCAAATGCTGACATTGTTTGCATCTGTGCAGGACGTGGTCAAGTTCAAGGCGAAACAAGAACTGATTTGCTTGCAAAAAATATTGATGTTTTCAAAAGTATTATTGATGAAATAAACAAAACAAACTTTGCGGGAGTTTATCTGATTGCTTCAAATCCACTTGACACACTCACATATGCCACAATGAAATTCTCTGGCTTTGATTCAAGAAAAGTTATTGGAAGCGGAACAACACTTGACACTGCAAGACTTAAATATTTGATTGCAGATGAATTGAACGTAAACGCAAAAGACGTGCACGGCTATGTTTTAGGTGAACACGGAGACAGCGAATTTGTGGCTTGGGAAAATGCAACAATTGGCGGCAACAAGTGCACAGAATACTTAAACAAAAATCAGATGTCAAGAATAAACTACGACGTAAGAACAAGTGCATATGATATTATCAACAAAAAAGGCAACACATGTTATGGTATTGGAATGTGTTTACTCGCAATTACAAACGCAATACTTAACAACGAAAGAAAAATTATGACCGTATCAAGTTACAGCAAAGAGCACGACTGCTATTTCTCTAGACCTTGCATTGTAGGCAAACGTGGTATTGTTAAACAAATTGACATTAAACTTTCTGACAAAGATAATGCAAAACTTATGGACAGCATCGGAAAACTTCAAGACGATAAAAAACTTATCAGAAAAAATTTAGCATAATAAATATAAAAAAACTGGTTAAAAAGTAGCCAGTTTTTTTACGTTTTTTATAATTCATCCAACTTGTTTTTTAATGTTTTCCAAGCAAGAATTGCACACTTTACTCTTGCCGGCATATTTGAAATGTTTTGAAAAGCGACTGCATCTTTTAACAACTTTTTTTGCTGGTCCGTTATAGGTTTTCGGTCTATCATAGCCACAAAAATATCTGCAATTTCTTTTGCTTCTGCAACCGTTTTACCTTTAAGTACTTCCGCCATAATATCTGTTGAACTTTGAGAAATTGCACAGCCACTGCCAGTAAAAGACATATCTTCTATTTTGTCATCACAAAGTTTTATGTGCAAAGTAATATCATCTCCACAATTTGGATTGTAACCGTGTGCACTGCAAGTTTCATTTTCCAGTTCGTGCTTGTGATATGCCTGCATGCTGCGTTCCATTATTATATTTGAATAAATCTCTTCAATTTGGTCCATATTTCATTTCCTTTATCTTTGATTATTTTTAAATTTCATAAACATTTCATAAACTTTTTTTAGTGCTTTAATCAATTTATCAATATCTTCTTTTGTGTTATAAAAACTGATGCTTACTCGGCAAGTGCTATCAACTCCCAAATATCTAAGCAATGGTTGTGCACAATGATTGCCTGCCCTTATGCACACGCCCTGCATGTCCAAAATACTTGCTACGTCGTGCGGGTGCACCCCGTCAATATTAAACGAAACAACTGCTTCGTGTTGACTTAAATTATCTGTACAATATAATTTGACAAATGGCAATTCTTTCAACTTTTTGAGTAAATACTCTGTAAGCGAACTTTCTATTTTGTATATTGTATCATAACCAATATTTTGCAAATAGTCTATGGCACTGCAAAGCCCATAAATGCCTGCCACGTTTTGAGTGCCGGCTTCAAATTTGTTTGGAAGTGGTGCAAAACTTGTGCTTTGCTCGTAGACATATTCAATCATATCACCACCCATCATAAAAGGTGACATTTTTTCGAGTAGTTCTTTTTTGCCATAAAGCACACCTGTGCCAAGTGGTGCATACATCTTGTGAGCAGAAAATACTACAAAATCGGCATCAGCATCTTGAACATCAAAAGGCTTGTGAGCAATGCTTTGTGAAATGTCGACAATTACAACAGCACCAACACTGTGTGCCTTCTCTATAATCTTCTTATAGTTTGTTATTGTGCCCAAAACATTTGACACACTGACTATACCCACAATTTTTGTTTTGCCTGTTATCTTGCTTTCTATCTCTTTGTCATCAATTTGATAATCGTCATTTAGATACATATATTTGAGTGTCGCATTTTTGGCTTGTGCAACTTTTTGAAAAGGAACAATCATGCTGTGATGCTCCATTATGGAAAGCACAATTTCATCTCCACTTTTAATGTTGTCCATACCATAAGAATATGCAAGCAAGTTTAAACTTTCTGTAGCGTTTTTTGTAAAGATGATTTCTTCATCAAATCTCGCATTCAAAAACTCAGCAACCCTGTGCCTTGATTTATTCAAAACTTCCGTTGCCTTTATGCTTAAATTGTATGCCCCACGATGTGGATTGGCATTATATTTTTTGTAGAACTTTTCCAAAGCGTCCAAAACACATTTTGGTTTTTGGGAAGTTGCAGCATTGTCTAGATATGCAATATTCTCATTTTCAAAAATGGAAAAATCTTTTCTTAACTCATAATTGGTTTTCATATTTCACCTTTTATTTAATCAAACAATTTGTCTATTTGCCTGTATATATCTTCTTTGACTTTTGCACTTTCAATTTGACCTATTATCTTGTTTAGTTTTGCTTTGACAAGCAACTTTTTTGCATCTGCTTCTGTTATTCCACGAGACTTTACGTAGAAAAGCAAATCTTCATCAAACTTGCCACAAGAAGAACTATGTTTGCCATCTACATCATCTTCTGTGCAAAGAAGTATTGGACTTGATTTTGACTTTGCTTTATCTGAAAGCATAATTGCATACTCATTTTCTTCGCCGGCACTTTTCTTTGAGCCCTTTAAAAAGTTAATTGTTGTGACAATATTTTTTTGAGAATAATTATCAAGTATACCAAGCACATTCATTTTTGCGTCACACTCTTTTCCAGCAATTTCAATTTGATAATTGAGATTTAATCTATCTTTATTTTTGCCAAAATATATTGCATCAAAATCAAATTTTACATTATCACCAACAAGATTTGATTTAATATTATGTGCAACTAAATCGGCACCAAAATCTATTAAATGTAAATATACTTGAGAATTTGTATCACAATTTGTTTGGAGTGATAAAAAGTTTGAACTTACACTTTGTGTGTCACACAAAACAATCAAATCTAGTTTCGCATTTTGCTCTGCATTGATTTTTATGGTTGCACTATGCAAAAAGTTTTTTGAAGACATATATTTTATTACGAATTTTGTTTGAACATTTTGCTTTATATTTACTTCAAACACATCAATAAGATTTTGGTCAAAATCAAAGACAATTTCGTTTTCTTGATTGGTTTTGTCTACATTTATTTCTTGCGCAAAATTATTTTTTTGTTTTGTTAAGTCATCAAGTTTTTTTGAAAAATTGTTTTGCGGAATTTGCTCCAACTTTTCAAAATTCTCAATATTGGTTCTACAATTAGTATATGGTGTTGTTTTAACGGCAAGCATATTTTCATCAACTGCAAAATTGTTTATACCATAATTATTGCAAGTATAAATTGGAGTTTGGTCTATGTTAATCATTTTTCTTTACCTCCTCCAATTCAATGTTAATAAGTCTGTTCATCTCAACAGCATATTCAAGCGGAAGTTGCTTTGAAATTGGGCTTGCGAAACCACGCACCAAAAGTGCTTTTGCATCATCTTCGCTAAGTCCTCTTGTTGTTAAATAATAAATTGCTTCTTCGCTAAGTTTGCCAACTTTCGCTTCGTGAGAAAACACAATGTTTGAGTTTTCTATGAAGTTGACAGGTATGGTATCACTTTTTGAAATATTGTCAAGCATAAGCCCGTCACAGTTAACGGAACACTTTGCATTTTCTGCAGTTTCTAAAACAGCAACCAAACTTCTGTATGTCGCAACGCCGCCATCTTTTGAAATACTTTTGCTGACAATGTTGCTTGAAGTGTTTTTGCCTATGTGCACAACTTTGAAACCTGTGTCAATATTTTGTCCCTGCCCCGCAAAAGATATACCCGTATATTCTGTGCTGGAGTTATCACCCTTAAGAACACTCATTGGATAAAGCATTGAAACTCTGCTTCCGAAACTGCCACTTATCCAATCGACCTTTGCACCTTTCTCTAAAATTGCTTTTTTGGTATTTAGGTTGAACATATTTTTTGACCAATTTTCTATTGTAGAATATCTAAGATATGCATCATCTTTTACAAACAATTCAACGCAACCAGCATGCAAATTAACTTTGCTATATTTTGGTGCACTGCAACCTTCAATAAAATGCAAACTTGCACCTTCTTCTACAATAATCAAAGTATGCTCAAACTGGCCACTCTCTGGTGAGTTTAATCTGTAGTATGACTGAAGTCGAAGTTCAAGTTTTACTCCCTTTGGAACATACACAAAACTGCCACCACTAAAAACTGCATAATGAAGTGCAATAAACTTGTGCTCTGTAAGTGGCACACACTTTGAAAAATATTCTTTTACAAGTTCTGGATATTCTTTTATGGCACTGTCAATGTCGGTATAAATTACACCATGTTTTTGCATTTCGTTTTTGATTGAATGATAGACAACTTCGCTGTCATACTGAGCCTCTACTCCAGCAAGATATTTGTGTTCCGCTTTTGGTATGCCCAATTTGTCAAAAGTGCTTTTGATGTCTTCTGGCACTTCTTCCCAAGTGCTTTTCTTGTCTGTTTTTGGTTTGACATAAGTCGAAATGTCGTCAATATCAAGTTCGCTTAGGTCTGGACCCCAAATAGGAAGCTCTAACTTATCATAAATTTCAAGAGCTTTAAGTCTGATGTCAAGTAGCCATTGAGGTTCGTTTTTACGTTTTGAAATTTCTTCGACAATTTCTTTTGACAAGCCTTTTTTGATTTTGTACTCATAATTATCTTTATTTTTGAAATCATAAAAACTATGGTTTGGAGACTCTATTTTACTCATTTTCATCTCCTGTAATTTGATTTACTGATTTGTAATCGGCATAGCCATATTTTTCTATTTTTTCAACAAGTTCCGCACCAGCAGTTTCCACAATTTTTCCATCAACCAAAATATGCACAAAATCAGGCTTTAAGTTTTCAAGCATTTTTGAAGAGTGGGTGATGATAAGCACAGCATTGTTCTCGTTTTTAAACATCTCTACACCACGTGACACAATTTTTATTGCATCAACATCAAGTCCACTATCCGTCTCGTCCAAAATTGCGAGTTTTGGTTCAAGTGCCAAAAGCTGCAAAATCTCTGCCTTCTTTTTTTCTCCACCAGAAAAACCAACATTTAAATCACGGTTTTCAAATTCTTTGCTTATGCCAAGTTTTTCAATAAGTGCTTCAAACTTATCTTTAAATTCAAAGTAGCTGACAGGCTTGCCATCAATACTTGCCTTGGCTGTTTTTACAAAATCAAAAAAACTTATACCTTCAATTTCAACTGGTTGTTGAAAAGACATAAAGATTCCTTGACGTGCAATCTGGTCAGTTCTAAGGTCTGTGATATCAACATCATCAAACAAAATTTTTCCACTTTGTTTTGTGTAGGCTGGCTTGTTTAAAATCACATTTGCAAGTGTGCTTTTGCCTGCTCCATTTGGTCCCATAATTACATGAGTTTCACCTTTGTTTATCACAAGATTTAATCCCTTCAAAATTTCCTTTTTGTCTACATTCGCAAAAATATTTTTTATTTCTAAAAGTTTTTCCATATTTTCTCCAAAACACTAATTGTTTATTTTCTATAATATAGATATTATAGTCAATTCCTACCAAATTAGTATGAATTATTTTATATCATCATATTTATTTTGTCAACAAAAAAATTGTGACAGCCAAAACTGACACAATCTTGTTTTGTTTTTGTATATATTTTTGTTATTTCATCAAGTCGGCAATAGTCACTTTTTTTAAATAATCATTAATTAGTCCATCAAGTTTTTGCCAAACAGAAATGCTTTTGCAGTTATTTTTATGTGGACATTCTGTGTCAAGGCAAGGAATGACTGGAGTGATATCTCCTGTAATTTCCAAAACTTCTTTTATGGTTGTTTCTTCTGGCTTTTTGGCAAGTTTGTAGCCACCACCTTGACCACGCAAACTTTCAAGCAAATTATTTTTTAAAAGTTTTGAAACAATTTTTTCGGAATATTTTAAAGATATACCCTCTCTTTTGGCAACATCAGAAAGCGATACATAACCTTCGCCACTTGCAATATCAACCAAAATTCTTATTGCATACTCTCCACTTGCAGAAATTTTCATAAACCCACCTTTTGATTTAACTTACACTTATATATTATCATAAAAAAGTAAATTTACAAAAGTTAAATTAAAAAAATGTCTATATACTTTCAAAATTTTATGGTATAATAAAACTATGTTTGATGAATTAACAAAAAAAGACATTGCCGATATGCAAAAAGAAATTGAAGAAAGAATTAAACTTCGTGAAGGGTTTCACGATGATATTGTCATGGCAAAAAGTTATGGTGACCTAAGTGAAAATGCAGAATATCACGAAGCAAAAAGAAGCAAAAACAAAAACGAAGGCAGAATAAGATATTTGCGCAATATGATAAAAACTGCAAAAATTATTAATGAAGACGAGCAAGGTGCGGATAATATTGTTGGTTATTTTGACAAAGTGACACTCCTTTTTGAAGATGACGACGAAGAGGAAATTGTTACAGTTTCTACCAAAATGCGTATTGATGCCACAAAAGGAATAATTAGCAAAGAATCTCCCCTAGGCTCTGCCATTTTTGGAAAAAAACTAGGTGACAGAGTTTTTGTTGATGTAAGCGCAGATGTAAAATATTATGTAACCATAAAGCATATAGAAAAAGGCAATAATGCCGATATACCACTAAACAAATATTGATATACTATAAAATTGAATATTGACTTCTGCTTTATACTAATGTATAATTTAAATAACAAAGGAGATTCTTATGGAAAGATTATATGGAAAATATGAACCTATTTCTAAAGAAACACAGAAAGTAATTGATGACTTGTATGAAAAATATGGCCAAAATACAGAAAAAAAACAAAGACTTATTGCTTACGATGTATCTTCTGACCAGAAAGTTATCAACCAAGATATGCTCTTTGCTGGTGCAACCGCAATCAATGAATCATATATGCTTAGAAATACCCACAAGGTTGAATTATCAAATGGTGAAACAATAAAAAGTTTAAAACTCAGAGACTTTAAAGATGATGAAGTTGAAAATAAATTAAAATCATTACTTGCAGATGGTCTTGTTGAAATTGAAGTTGTTTCAAGAAATGTTAAACCAAACGACATTGACAAAAGAAAAAACTTTACACTTGACAACCCAGTTTTATATAGAATCAAAAGCGGAAAATATGAAGGCTTATGCTTCTCTACTGGCGTAAAAGAAAACAAAGACGGAAGCAAACAGGATGCATTGTTTATAGATATTGCCAATACTCCATTTGACAAACTTACAAAAGGCTGGCAAGAAAGCAATTTTGACCCATTTGAATTTGCATACAAACTTGTTAAAAACTATCCAAACCTTGATGATGAAGAATATGCAGCGGTTGTTCATGTTTATTGGCTTACTGGAAACCAATGGGCAATTGAGTACAATGATCCAATGGGTGTACCATATCAGGAACTTGACAAAATTGAGCAAGTAAAAGATGGCGATAATGTTCTTATTGCAGACATATTTAAAAAAGAAGAAGAAAAAATCGGAACAGAAAATCTTAACAAAGAAAAATGTTTAGATATCGTTAGAATTGCAAAAGAAATGCTTTCTGAAAAACTCGCAAAAGAAGCAAAAGAATTTAAAACGACAGAAGAAAAATAAATATAAAATAACATATGACAAAACAGTTCAACTTAGGTTGAACTTTTTGTTTTTAATTTGTTTGTATTTAAGACTTTTTTATGTTATACTATACTCGTACAAAAGGAGAGGTGTATGAAAAAATTTTTTAAAGACTTCAAGGCTTTCATTAGTCGTGGAAGCGTAATTGATCTTGCTGTCGGCGTTATTATAGGTGGCGCATTTACTGCAATTGTAACTGCACTTACAAACAAAATTTTGATGCCTATTATCAACTGGATTTTGATGTTGATTGTTGGTGGAAGCGGAATGGAATCTATTTATACATTCCTTAAAAAAGCCTATGTGCTGGACGAATTTGGAAATGCAACAGAAACGATTGACCTTGCAAACTCAATTTACATAGACTGGGGTGCATTTATTATTGCAATTATCGACTTCCTTCTTATTGCAATTGTACTTTTCTGCATAATAAAAGCAGTTATGGCAAGTCAAGACGCAGCAAAGAAAGCAAAAGAAGCAAGACCAACAAAGGAAGAAAAGAAAGAACTTGCTGAAAGCGGCGTAAACATGAAAAACAGAAAAGAAGTTTTAACAAAAACTGCAGAACTTAGAGAGAAAAAGAAACTAGCTGAAGAACAAGCAAAAAAAGAAGCAGAAGAAGCAAACAAAAAACCAACTTCTGAAGAACTGCTTGCTGACATTTTGGCAGAACTTAAAAAATCAAAATAATTTATTTTGTATTTAACATTAAAAAAATGAACTAAATTTAGTTCATTTTTTCATATTCTTCCTTACTGACTTCTTCTTTTATGTTTACTTCTTTTTGTGAAAGTTTCTTTTGTGGCTCCTGTTTAAAATATGCCGAATAATGCTTTTTTGCTTGCTCATACGTTACATATTTTGGTCTTTCTTTTTCAAGTTGATTTCGCATCTTTTTAAGTTCAAGTTTTAAATCATATTTATCAAAACAGTTTTCTGTATTATTCATTTGTTCTAATTTTTGATTGTATGCGCTAACCTTTTTGTTGAATTCTGTTGCATCTACATTTTTAAAATAATCTACAAGTTCTTTTAAAAACTCTTCGTCTCTTTTAATTTTTGAAGTTCCGAGTTCTTGCAGAACCAATAAATTTTGTCTATTAATTTCTTTTTGCTCGTTAAGGGCATACTCATCATATTCCGGAACCATACCTTCCAAATCGGCAGCATCAGCTGAAATCATATCTAATGCCTTTTGTTTGGCTCTTCTAGTTTTTCTTTCATAAATGTTGTCATAATAAAATGCCATTGCTCTGTCTGATGCATTGTCCAAATCAAGTGGTTCTAATGGATACAGATATCTAAGTTCTTCAAAAGTTTCGCAAGCGGTCACTTTGGTATAATTGGATTTATTTTTATTTTTTTTGCCTAAATAATACAATTCTTTTGTTATGTTTTGAGCATTTAAAACAGCGGTTAAAAAACTTGAACCGAAATAATTATTTTGTGAAAATGAATTAATATTTAACGCCCCTGTTGCCATTAAAACAATTCCAGGAAGATCATATTGCACATATTCTGTAAAATCTTTGTTTTCATTGTTTAGTCTAGCCAATCTGCAAAGAGCAATTTTTTGTTCAAGTGACAAGACCTTCCATATTGGTGGATAGAATCCAAGTCCAATATTATCTTTGGTAACAACCATGGTTTTTAAATCAACAAAAATTTCATTATCTGGTAAATTTTCAAAAAATCTTTTTTCACGCTCTGAACCAACAAATCTTTGTTCTTGCAATTTGTCGTATTCCTCTTTTTCAATTTGAGCAAATTGTTTTTTTGAGTCTGCAGCAAGAATTGCAATATATATTTTTAAATCATTCATTA
>JAFYCH010000079.1 GCA_017539765.1 Clostridia bacterium | reverse complement strand
CATAGGTAACTGCAATTGCATCTATATCTTCAAGCGTCACTTTTGCTGTTTCTAAACTCTTTTTTAACACATTATTTATGCACAAAATATGGTTTCGGCTGGCAACTTCTGGCACAACTCCACCAAACCTTGTGTGAATGTCAATTTGGCTTGCAATTTCATTGCTGAGCACTTCTCTGCCATTTTTTACAACAGCAATGCTGGTTTCGTCACAACTACTTTCTATCGCAAGCACCAAAACATCTTTGCCGTCTTTTGCTTTTTGCTGAATTTCTGATACTTTTTGTTGTGCTATCTCTTCGTATTTCATACTGACATTATACAACTTATTCCGCTTTGTTGCTAGCAAAAATATAAATTTGCATAAAAAAAGTAGTTTTTCAACTACTTTTCAAGTTCTTTAGATGTATTTTTTTCCACATATTGTTGCAATTTTTTTTCATATTCGGCATTAATTCTTGCATAGTCCAAAGGACTAAGTCTTTTAATGCCTTCTTTCTCTTCAAGTTTTCTAAGTTTTTTTTCAGCTTTATAAAGTTTTATTAAACTTCTTGTTGAACCACTTGAACTTCCACCTAGTGGCATATTAGCAAAAAGTGTTGCACCACCTATACCAATCATCATTGTTGTTGAACCGCCAGAACCTTCAGAATAAGATCTATATGCATCTAAATCAAAATTCTTTACTATATTTTCATAGTTTGCTAAAGCCTTTTTAAAATCTGGCGAAGCATTTTCATAATCTTTATATAAATATGCTTCTGAATAAACATTAAAATACTTACTTATACAAGGAAATACATATATTTTCTCTCTTTCAGGCAAATTTTTTGGATCCTTTTTCATCGCTTCTTCTATCCTCTTAATTTCTTCATATCTCCTAAAAGTCATTGACATGATATTTTCTCCTTATATTTAAATTATAACACTTGAAATGGTTAATTACAATACTAAATTAAATTTTAGTATGATTTTTTTAAAACTCATTTTTTTGGTTTTAAGAGTTCATATTTTTTAGTGTAAGATAAGAATTGATAAAGTCAAGTAGGTCTCCGTCCATAACTGCATTTATGTTTGCAGTTTCAAAGTCGGTTCGGTGGTCCTTAACCAAAGTATAAGGACAGAAAACATAACTTCTGATTTGACTGCCCCACTCAATTTTTTTGAGCGCACCCTGAATTTCTTTTCTTTGCGCTTCTTCTTGCTCTGCTTTTAGGGCTGCAAGTTTTGCCCTGAGCATTTGAAATGCTGTTGCCTTGTTTTGCATTTGGCTGCGCTCTATTTGACAATTTACAACAATTCCTGTAGGAAGGTGAGTGATACGAATTGCACTTTCTGTTTTGTTTACATTTTGTCCGCCCGCACCACTTGAACGATATGTGTCAATTTTTATATCTTTGTCGTCAATAACAATGTCACCATCATCTTCAATTTCTGGCATAACATCTACGCTGGCAAAAGAAGTGTGACGCCTTGCATTGCTGTCAAAAGGAGAAATTCGTACAAGACGATGAACACCCTTTTCGCACTTTAAATAACCATAAGCATTTTCTCCACTAACCAAAAGTGTAATTGACTTAAGCCCTACGACATCACCTTCTTGAATATCCATAACCTTTACACCAAAACCATTTCTTTCTGCAAAACGAGAATACATTCTGTAAAGCATATTTGCCCAGTCTTGACTTTCCGTGCCACCTGCACCACTGTGTATTGTTAAAATTGCATTGTTTTCATCATACTTTTCACTGAGAAGTGTTGTAAGAAAAGTGTTTTCTACAAATTTAGATAGACCATCAAGTTCAGCATCAAGTTCCAAAAGCATATCTTGGTCGTCCGTTGTATCAAGCAAATCTAAAAGTTCAAGCACGTATTGTTTTTTGTCTGCTATGTTTTTGATTATCGCAAGTTTATTTTCCAGATGCTTAATCTTCCTGTTTACCTTTTGAGCATTTTCTAAATCTTCCCAAAAACTAGGAGCCTCCTGCACTGCTTTAAGGGCTTCTAGTTCTTTGTTTATTTCATCTTTATTTATGCACTTAAATATAACTTCAATTTTGTCATCTAAGCCTAAAAGTGCTTGTCTTTGTTTGTCAACTATCATATTGATATTATACTACGATTTTAAAATTAAGTAAATAAAAAAGAAAAAACATAGCATTTTTGCACAAAAAAAGATGGTTTTTTACCATCTTTTTCCTAGTTTTTTATTTTTTTACTGATTTATAAGCACCATCAACAAGTTTGTAATATGCAATTTTGTTTAACAAATTGTCATAAATTGCAATTTCATAATCTGTTGTGTTTGTAAATTCAAGCAAATAACAATCTTCGTTAGGAATCAAACTTCCAAAGGTCTCATTGTTTTGAGAAACTTTTGTTATAAAGAAATCAACATTATCTTTATATATAGCAGAAAAATCATCTTTTCTTGTTCCAAACACTCCGCCCGTTTGTTCGTCATTTAAAGAAATGAATGTGGTTGAAGCATAACCTGTTGTTTGTGCTTCTGGATTGAAATAGAAAATAAGTTCTGCTGGAATTGTTGAATCTATGTCAATAAGTCCAAGTCTTTGCAAATGTTTAAGTTTTCCGTCAACAGAATTTGTCGGAGAATATGGATGTCCTTTATAATAATATACATAACCATTTCCATAATATTTCTTTGTTGCATTTACATAAGCATCAAAATTGCTTTCTTGATTGTCCCAAGTGCCCAAAATAACCATTATCTTTTTGTTTTCATGTTCTGCTTTTTCAAACAAATCATCGCTAAAATGATAAAGTTGCTTTGTTGCTTGCTTTTGCTCTTCAGTCATTGCATTTAAAAGTTGATTAAGATCTTTTCTTTTTATTTTTTCTGCGGCTACAAGATCTTCAACTTGACTATAGACGCCTGCAGAGTTATCTCTGGTGTTTGGTGCAAGAGTTCCATCAAATCTTGCAAGCCACCATTCTACATTTTGTTCTTCTTTTGCCATAACATAAGCATATTCTCTTATCTTATCGGCAGAAATAGAAAAGCCTCTATTACCTTCTGTATATGATTGTCTTGTCGCAATTTCTTGTTTAAGTTTGTTGTATTTCTCAAGCATCTGTGCATATTCTGTGGCATAACTAAGATTGTCATAATGTTCATTAAAGTATTTGTATGATGCAGTACCATCAGAAAGCAATACTACATTGTAATTTTCTTCTGGTATGCCATTGGCAATAGTTGCTTGAAGCCAACCATAAGCATAATAATCATTATAATACAAATGGAATTTTGAAGCATTATTTATTGTGTAAAGTTCTTTTATCCATGCACTTGTCTTTGAATATATTTTTGATTGATTTGCGTTGTTTGTTATATCATAAGTTGATGCAACTGGAACAGTGAAAACATTGTTTGGCATTTTTGAATAATCCCACGCTGCACTTCTTTTAAACCAAACAAATGTTGGGATTGTTCCGCTTTGAGTTATACTGTCAAGTGAAAGTGTGAATTGTGCAACAGGAAATGTTGCTGTTATTGGTGCTATGTTGTATTCATCTGCATAAACATCAACCAATTTTGTAATAGTTTTTCTGAAAAGTGCTTTTTTTACAATTACACTAACTTGCTGTCTACCATAATAAACTGGCACCGTGTGAGAACCTTTTAAAATGTCATTTGGATTATACAATGTTGTCGAATACACAACAGTATGTCCGTGCTCAACTTGAATTGTTACACTATCGACTGGTTTGCTTGTCTCCCAATTGACAATTACATTTTGAGAATCACCAATTTGGGATGCTTCAACATTTAAACCTGTTTTCCAGACGGTTGAAGTTAATATTATAATTGTCAAACCAATCACTGCAGCAATTCCTAATACAATATAAAGCACAATAAGTTTTTTACTTCTCATGATTGCTCCTTATTCATTCTTTCCGCAGCAGTCTTTATATTTTTTACCACTGCCACAAGGACATTTTTCGTTTCTACCAATCTTCCTGTTTGTATTTTTTACAGTTTTGCTTGCATTTTCAACAGGAGTTGCATTTGCAACAATATTCATATTTTTTGGCTTTTCAACCTCTTCTATGTTAATTTTGAAACGTACTTTGATAATAAACTTTGCTGTGTTTTCTCTGATAAGGTTTCTCATGTTTTCAAACATATCAAAGCCTTCTTGCTTGTAAGTTGTAACTGGGTCTGTACGTGTCAAAATTTCTTTTTTAAGAATTTGCATTGCGTCAATATGCTCTACCCACGCAGCATCAACCTGTTTAAGCAAAATATTTCTTTCTGCTTGGTCAAAGCCACCTGGAATCATATCGTTGACGGCTTTCTTTTTGGCTTCTATGTCAGTTTCTATTCTTTCATAGACCATATTTACAACATCTTCAGTACCTTTTTCTTCAACAAGTTCTTTTGTGATAAAGTTTGTTCCACGCTCAAAAATATTATCTTCAAGTGCTTTGTTGAGTGCATCTAAATCCCATTCAAAGAATGCTTTTTCGTCACTAATTTCTCCATGCACTGTATTTGAAACAAGTTCGCTTACCATGTCCATAACTTCATCATGAACATTTGCGCCTTCCAAAACTCTGTCTCTTTCGCCATACATAATGGTTCTTTGAGTATTTAAAACGTCGTCCATTTGAAGAAGTGTTCTTCTGCTTGCAAAGTTTGCGCCCTCGACTCTCTTTTGTGCATTTTCAATTTGTTTAGAAATAAGTTTAAGTTGGAAAAGTGGCTCATCTTCTGGCATTTTGAACATAGAAACAATATTTTTTAATCTTTCACCACCAAACACTCTTGCCAAATTGTCTTCAAGAGAAATATAAAATACGCTTTCTCCTGGATCACCTTGACGACCGGCACGGCCACGAAGCTGATTGTCAATACGTCTCGACTCGTGACGCTCTGTACCAATAATGCAAAGTCCGCCAAGAGCAATAACCTGCTCTTTTTCGGCATCGGTTTCTTTTTTGAACTCTGCATAAAGTTCGTTATATCTATTTTTTGCTTCGATAATCTTTTCATCATCTGTTGGAGCAAAACTTGTTGCACCCACAAGTTGATATTCTTCAAAGCCTTCTTGCTTCATTTTGTTTTTTGCAAGGAATTCTGGATTTCCACCAAGCAAAATATCGGTACCACGACCTGCCATATTGGTTGCAATTGTAACTGCTCCAACCTTTCCTGCCTGAGCGACAATGGCACTTTCCATTTCGTGATTTTTAGCATTTAAAACAACGTGTTTAATTTTTTCTTTTTTAAGAAGTTTGCTGAGTTCTTCACTCTTTTCTACCGTAACAGTACCAATCAAAACTGGTTGACCTGCATCGTGATGTTTTTTTACTTCTGCAGCAATGCCTGCAAACTTTGCTTTTTCGTTTGCATAAACAATGTCTGGATAATCAATTCTTATAACTGGCTTGTTGGTTGGAATTTGAACAACGTCAAGTCTATAAATTTTGTTAAATTCTGTTTCTTCTGTCTTTGCAGTTCCAGTCATACCACTAAGTTTTTTGTAAAGACGGAAGTAGTTTTGATATGTGATTGTTGCAACTGTGATGTTTTCGTCGTGGATTTCTACATATTCTTTTGCTTCGAGTGCTTCGTGAATACCATCACTATATCTTCTGCCGGCCATAATACGACCTGTAAACTCATCAACAATCAAGACTTCTCCACCATCAACGATATAATTTTTGTCCTTTTCAAACAAAAATCTTGCCTTTAACGCATTGTTGATATAGTGGTCTTGCTCCATATTGTCAGCATCAGAAATGTTTTCTACGCCATAATATCTTTCTGCTTTGGCAATACCAATATCTGTAAGACGAACTTGTCTTTTTTCTTCGTCAATTTCTACGTCCTTGTCTTTTTTGAGTGTTGCAACAAAATCTCTTGCCTTTGTGTAGCCTTGAGTATTTTTGAAACCTTTTCCACCAGAAATAATAAGTGGTGTTCTGGCTTAATCAATCAAAACGCTATCTACTTCGTCCACAATGGCAAAATTGTGACCACGTTGAACTTTTTGTTTTAGGCTTACACACATATTGTCACGCAAATAATCAAAACCAAACTCACTGTTTGTTCCGTATGTGATATCTGCAAGGTAAGCATTTCTTTTTTGCTCTTGGTTTTCGCCAGAAAGAGTTATGCCAACTTTTAGTCCCATAAACTCAAACACTTTGCCCATCCACTCACTATCACGCTTTGCAAGATATTCGTTGACGGTTACAATGTGAACACCCTTTTCTGAAAGTGCGTTCAAATATGCTGGCAAAGTTTCAACCAAAGTTTTACCTTCTCCAGTTTTCATTTCGGCAATACGTCCTTGATGAAGTGCAATGCCACCAATGATTTGAACATAGTAGTGTTTCATTTTAAGAACTCTGGCACTTGCTTCTCTTACAGCAGCATAAGCGTCTGGCAAAATATCGTCAAGTGTCTTGCCGTCCTTCAATTCCTGCTTAAGAATATTCGTTTGCTCTTTAAGTTCTTCGTCAGACATTTGTTGATACTTTTCTTCCCTTTCAACAACAAGGTCTGCAATCTTTTTTAGTTTTTTGATGCTTCTTGCATTGTCACTTGCAAAAAGCCAAGAAAATAATCCCATATAAATCTCCGTATTTTTTTGCAACTATATTTTAACAAATATTTTTAAATATAAAAAGTATTTTTAGTACATTTATGTAAATTCTGCTAGTTTTTTACATTATCTGGCAATTCGTGACAGAGTGTAAGCACACTGACTTTGGTTGCACCTGCCTTTTTAAGCACTGCTCCAATTTCGCTGGCTGTGGCACCAGTTGTAAATATGTCATCAACTATCAAACAACGCTTATTTTTGACTGCACTTTTGCCCACAACCTTAAATGCTCCTGCCAAATTTGTTTGCCTATCTTTATAATTTAAACTTGCTTGGTTTTGTGTTTCTAGCCTTTTGATTACGCACTTTGTGTTTACATTAAGTCCTGCATCAGCAAAACATTTGCAAAGTATTTCGGTTTGATTAAATCCCCTTGCCTTTAAACTGTTTGCGCTGATTGGTGCTGGAATAATTACAGCGGCATCAATCTTTTCCAAAACATACAGGTCATAAAGAAAAGCAGATAAATATTCGCCCAAATACTTTTTGCCATAATATTTAAAATCTTTTATGGCTTTGCTTATTTTGTCGTCATACAAAAATCTTGCACGGGCAAAATCAAAGCCACGCTCAACATGATTTTTACAACGCATACAATGAGTAGCCATACTTTTTATGGGCTCACCACACTTTGCACAAACCTTGCCTGTTATGTATGGCAAAGACTTTAGGCAGTTGTCACAGACACAATATTTGCTTGGCTTATCAAGTTCACAATTACAAAAAATGCATTTTATGTCCTTGAGATACAAAGTGTCCGTCAAAAACTTTTTTATTTTATCAATCATCTTTTCACCAATCATTTTTTCCTTAAAATCAAAACGCCATCTTCCATATCCAAAAGTTCAGTTTCAAAATCTGCATCTTGTTGACATTTTGAGATAAATTCTCGAAGGTTTCTTACAATGGTTATTTTTTTGTGAATAACTTTGCTGTCGTCCATAACCATACCAAAATATAGCACGTCATCACAAAAGATTATTCCACCACTTTTTATAAGGCGTTTTAGGTATGGCAAATATTTGATATATTGCCCTTTTGGCCCATCAAGAAAAATAAAGTCAAATTGCTGAGTTTCAGCTTCCAAATAAGACAAAATATCACTGCAAAAAATCTCTGCTCTATCAGCCACATTATACTTTAAAAAAGTTTGCTTTGCCTTGTCGCATAGTTGAGAATTTATATCAACTGTTTTAAGCTTGCTTTTGGGGCTTGAAAGAAGCATAAGCAAGCCGCTGTAACCAACAGCCGTGCCAAGTTCCAAAATGTTTTGTGGGGCGTTTTTTTGCACCAAATCACAGAGAAGTTTTGCTGTTTGTTCTCTGACGACTGGAATATATTTTTCTCTGCATTCAAAAGAAAACTTTTCAAATTCTTGCCAATCTATTTTTGAAATCATAGTTATATAATATCACAAAATTTCAAAAAAACAAAAGTTATTGCAACAAAAAAGGGAGAGTTATAAACTCTGCCCTTTTGTTTGTCTTTATGGAAGCTGTAAGTCATCTGCATATTGATCAAACAATGCTTCATATGTTGCATAATCTGCTTTGTTTTGATAAGTAGTTTCGATAGCATCTTTTCTGCCTTGAGGTATAAGTGTGTCCGAATTTACTTTCAAATAAATTTGTTCTGCAATATAATCACCAATCTTTGTTCTTGCTCCGTTGTTTATAATGAGATTATAGTCTGTTGTCAAATAGTCAATTCTTGCACCAATACCTGTAAGATACTCTCTGTTAAGTAGAGTGGCACTTGGAATTGTTTTGAGGTCATCAAACTCTGTTGAAATGTTTTCAAGCTGTGTCAAAACATCCAAAATGTTTTCATTATCTTCTTTGTCAGCAGCAAGTTTTGCTTTGATTTCATCAATAATATCAACTTCTGCAATTTCAATGTTGTCTGCCATCTCAATAACAATATCATAAATGTTGTCAGTTGTAATAAGTCCGCTCTTGCTTTCTCCATCTGCATCAAGCAAATTGTTTCCAAGGTATGTTTTGAAATTTGAAATACTATCAAAGTCAGCACTCATAAAGTCATACATATATCCAAATTCTGTTTTATAAACCAAATCATTTGAAACATTGTTTTTGATGTCTTGAATGATAGGTAAAATTTGAGCATCTATTGTGTAGTTGGCAAGTTCGTCGTCAAAATATTGAATAACGATTGATGAAATAATATTTCCAAATAATTTGCTTGGTTTTACATTGTCAAGAATTTCTCCAATATCAACCAATTTTTGTTTTCCTGTTGTTGTGATATTTTGTATTCCTTTCATTTGTGCAACCATTTGCATTTCAGTTTCATAAGAAACAACACTTGCAACATTATCTTTTATTGCTTCCTTGATTGTCTTTGTACCAACTGTTATATTTTTTATATCATCTGGAAGTTCAATTATATCAATAAACTCTTTTGCAATTGATGGTATCAAATTGCCAAACAATGCACTGTTTTTAACAATATCTTTATCAAGTATTTCACCAATACTTATCAAGTCGTCACTGTCATCTGCATCAAGGTTTGCGATAGATTTCACTTCAGCAACTGCTTGCATTTCTGCTTTATATGATGTGATATTATCAACATTGTCTTTTAAAGTTTCTTTGAGCGTTTTGCTTCCAACTGTCATATCTTTGATATCATCTGGAAGTTCAATTATGTCAATAAATTCTTTTGCAATTGATGGTATCAAATTGCCAAACAATGCACTGTTTTTAACAATATTTTTATCAAGTATTTCGCCGATGGTTATTAAATCATTATTATTTTCCGCATTAAGATTTGAGATTGATTTCACTTCCACAATTGCTTGCATTTCTGCTTTGTATGATGAACCGTTGTCAATATTTTCTTTTATTACTTCTTTGATTGATTTTGTTCCAATTGTAATATTTTTTATATCATCTGGAAGGTCAAATTTTCCAATGAAGTCTTTTACAATAGTTTTAATGTTTGCATTGCTTAAAAGCACACTGTGTTTTTGAATGCACTTGTCAAGTTCTTCACCAAGAGTAACAAGATTTTCGTCTGTTGAAATATTTTCAGCACCAACTGCTTTGACAAAATCAATTAAACTTTTAAT
Source organism: Clostridia bacterium (assembly GCA_017539765.1). GTDB lineage: Bacteria > Bacillota > Clostridia > Christensenellales > UBA1242 > UBA9845. The sequence goes on along the minus strand of JAFYCH010000079.1, from coordinate 3,432 downwards.
GTTGTTATACTCTGTTTGGAAACTTTCAATGTTTGTTATGCTGTTAACAACTGTATCAATTCCTGTTGTTTCAAGTGGCAAATTGTTGTCTTGTATATAAGAAATAACAAAACTTGTGCCATGTGAAATAACTGAATCTATATTGTTTGTATAAAGATATGTTGACTTTATGTCATCAAGCATCTTTGTTATAGTCTCAGCAGAAAGTTCTTTGTTGTTATCTAAATATGTTTGATAAGCATTTCCAAACTTTCCAAATTCTGTTTCAAATCTACCTATTCCATTTATTGAATCAATCATATCATTAGCAATACTTTTGATATGTTCATCAAGTCCTGCTCCATCAAGTGCATTTTTGATATATGCTTCGCTATAATTAAGCAAGCTGTTATATGTTGCAAGACTGATTAACTTTTCTGTTTTAAGTTGGTCAAGAGCCTTTCCTACATCATCAAACTTGTCACTGCTGATATACAGTTGCAAATCTCTATCAAAGCCCTTCAAAACATTGATTGCACTTTCTGCCAAATTTTTTGAGAGTTCTTTTAAGTTGGCAATTTTGATACCACCCTCAAGCGCTGTATATTCTGGCTTTATTGGTGTGCCTTCAAAATTAACGGCTGGCAATGCTTCAACAGCAAATTTGATGCCTGGCTCAACAACAACTGGAAGAAGTGTTGCGAGTGTTTTTAACTCAAAAACATCATCTATGATTGAATTGCTTAATTCAACTGTCACTTTCTCTTTCAAAACTTCAAATGTAAGTTGATTGTTCTTAATTTTTAAAACCAAATCTTCATTGTTAAGTTTCTTTGCAATATCAATAATAATTGAAATATCATTTTTGATATCTTTCATTGAGACAAGTTTTTCTGCATCAAAATTCATATCATTGTCATAACCAAAGAATGCTTTTAATGCATTTCTTACTATGTCATCAAGTTGTTCGTTTGAAAGATGTGGAAGCTTGATGAAATAGTTTTCATTTTCAAGCATATTCTTTACAATGTATGGTCCAAGTTTATCATAAACTGTTTCAATCAAATTGCTTGAAAGTACTCTTCCCTGAGCGTCATCAGCAAGTTTTAAAATTTCATTTATGTCGCCTCGTGAAAGATTATTGAAATCATACTTAATTATTTTTGTATAATCTACATAAATTGGAGTAAGGTTTGAAATCTCTCCCTTTGCGCTTATTCTTTTTCCAGCAACATTTGTTGTTGTAAGAAGGTCTCCAAGTCCATTTTGAACAAGCTCCAATCCGGTATATCTAAACACTTTGTTAAGTGTACTGTTTTCGTACACCATAACCCACTCTTTGTTCTCTCCTAAAAATTGTGAGAGTACGCCTTGTTGTGTGCCTTCTTCGTACTCAACAGTTGTCTGTTCTTCAAGTTGCATTAAAGTACTGTTTACAAATGTAATTGGAACAAATGTAAACAAACAAACAAGTGCTCCAACACCAAGACCTACAAGTGCACCAAAACCAGCATGTTTTTTTTGCTTAACAACTCTTTCTACACCTTCAGTCTTAACCTTCTTTTTGTTTTTGAAAAGTGTTGCAGCCAAAATTGCCCAAATTGGCCAAAATAATATTTTTGTAACCCAGAAAAGTAATTCAAACATAACAAGTGTTGCCATGCTTGTTGCGATGGCTATGCACATTTGCATAATCTCTGGATTATCTGCAATAAGGCTTGCCATGTCTGGATTGCTGCTTTCAAGCATCTTTTCTATCAATATTGGAAGTGTTGTTATTTGCTCTCCGTTGTATGATATATGCAAAAACGAAAAGTCCATAGCAACAATAGCGTTTGCAATTGCCTTGCTTGCAAGAAGGCAAAGAATTGCAAAAGCAAATACCCAAATCAATCTAAAAACACTTTTCTTTAAGCCGCGCATCATACCAAAAAGCACATGCACTACTATTATAAATAAAGCAAGTAAGCTTATTATCAAGCTAATCATTTGTGGTGTCATAATAAAAACTCCTTTATAATATATTACTATATCCCATTTTATTTTTGCAAGTATTTGAGATTAAATAATTACTTATTAATACATTTAATATATAAATTATTTGTAATAAAATAGTATATTTATGATAAAATATCAATATGAATAAAGCCAAAAAAATGAGTACTGTTTTGTGCCTTTTGGTTTCTTTGCTTGTATTTATAACACTGTTTGCTTTGATAATTACAAAAAATGAAACTATTCTAAAAATGGACAACTCTGTTGCACAAATATTTTTTGATGCCCGAACAAGACTGCTTGACTATTTGTTTGTTATTGTTTCATATATGGGCGAAACAATGACAATTGTAGTTCTTTGTGTAATTTTGCTCTTATTGCCAAACAGAAAACAAGTAGGTCTGCCTGTTGTAATGTTGACCGTTGTCAGTTTGGTTGTAAACTTTGTTTTAAAAATGATTATTGCAAGACAAAGACCAGAAAACCTATTTTTGATACAAGACACTCTTGGATATAAAATGCCAGATGGCTACTCTTTTCCAAGCGGTCACGCACAAACTGCCAACATATTTTATTTTGCACTATCTTTTTCTGTTTTAAACACCCTAAAGAAAAAATGGGCAAGAAGATTGTTGATGACTTTTGCAATTTTCTTTTGTTTGCTTATGTGCCTTGCAAGAATATATCTGTGTGTGCATTTTTTGACTGATGTAATATGTGGGCTATGTATTATGATAGCAATATTTTGTATATACATTTTGATACAAAAACACTTTTTAAAAATAAACGAAAAACATATGAATAAATATAAAGGTCAAAAATAAGTTTTACACCAAAATTTTGATTTATCCACAAAAACACTTTACGAAATATCTGGCATTTTTTTAAAATTTTAAAACTTATCCACTTTTACACAGAATGATAAATATAAATTGTTATGAATATTTATGAAAAATGATTGTTTATGCATAAAATTGTGTATAAATATGTAAAAATTATCCACTTATCCACATTTTTGCAAAAGTTATCCACATTTTATGTTTATAAATTTAATTCTTGATACGCCATATCATCTCGATAAATCCCGAAGAATGTGGATAACATTGACTATTTTGGCATGTTTTGCACATTATTGATAAAAAAGTGCATAAAAATTTGACAAAAAAATTATGCCAAATGTATATGTATAAATTCAATTATAAAAGCCAATTTGATTATTGACAAAATGAATAAAAAAAATAGACACTTTTAATGTCTATTATAATTCCAATGAATGTTTAGATAATTCTTTTTGTTGTTCTTCTCTTGTTGGCAACTCTATATGCGGAAACATTGAACCTTCATAACCAAGTTCTTTCATTGGCATAAAATGATTAAGTGCTGTTTGAACATCTACTGAATTATCTTTTACGAATATATCATGAGCAAATTTTATTGTTTGCTCTTTTAAATAATCTG
>JAFYCH010000078.1 GCA_017539765.1 Clostridia bacterium | reverse complement strand
CTCTTGTTCTGCATCTAAAACATTTTGAACATCGTCTTCAACTTGCAAATTTGCATTTTCAAGTTTTTCAATTTGATTCATTGTTTGTGCAAACTCATATTTAAAATTCTCTGTTTCTTCCGCAGTAAACTCTAATCTTGAAAGTTCTGCCAAATGGTCTACAAGTTCTGTTGTTATTTCCATAAAATCTCCAATGCTTTATATTTTATCACAGTTTATTTTTAATTTCAATCAATTTAAGTTATTAGAAAATATTTCTAATAAATTTCCGCTTTTGCACCATCTTCAAATAGTTTCAAGTTTTTGATAGTCACAAATTGATGCAATGGTGCAGATTTGTCTAAATATATTTTTATGTAATTTTCCGTGTAGCCAACAACATAACCATCTTCTATGCTTTCTGTCAAACATACAAGTTCGCCAGTTTGCTTTTTGATATACTCTTTTTTGTTTTGTTTGTTTATCTCTTCCAAAACCTTAACACGCTTGTTGACAATATTGCCATCAACAGTTTTCATTTTGCTTGCAACAGTTCCTTCTCTTGGTGAATATGGGAAAATGTGCATCTCATAAAAGTTTGCTTTTTTAACCGTATCAAGCGTCTCGGCAAAATCTTCATCGGTTTCTGTTGGAAAGCCAACAATAATATCTGTTGTGATTGCCGCATCTGGAAAATAGTGCCTAATAAGTTCAACTTTGCTCAAAAATTCTTCTTTGGTGTAGTGTCTGTTCATAAGTTTTAAAATTCTGTTGCAGCCACTTTGCATAGAAAGATGAAAATGTGGACAAAAGTTTGGCATATCTTTCATTGTTTTAAGCAAATTATCGTCAACAATTCCACATTCTAAACTACTTAATCTAATGCGACAAGAATTTTGAGACAAAGTTGCAAGTAATTCTGCTAACGCAAGTTTTCCGTCAACTCTGTAGTCACTCATATCTATGCCAGTAAGAATAATTTCCTTGTTTGTTTTAGATAAATTTTCGGCTTCATTTTTTATTGAGACTAAATCTCGACTTCTACTTCTTCCCCTAACAAAAGGAATAAGACAATATGAGCAAAAATTGTTGCAACCATCTTGAATTTTTAGGTATGCTCTGGTTCGTGAAATTGTGCTAAAAGCGAAGTTTTCGTAGGTGTTTGGAATGTCAGTTGCAAGATTGCCAACATGATCTAAAATTTGTGGTATTTTGTTTTTACCTGCAGTACCAATCACCAAACTTACATTTTTCTTTTTCAAAAATTGCTCTTTGTTGTGTTCGCTTGCACAGCCACAAACAATAACCTTTGCATTTGGGTTTAGTTTTGCAATTTTAGCAACATGAGCCCTACTCTTTTTTTCTGCAATGCCCGTCACAGCACAAGTGTTTAAAATATATAAATCACAAGGCTCCATGTCCATTGTCACAACATGTCCATTTTTTTCAAGTTCTTGTTTGATTGCTCCACTTTCGTATTGATTGACTTTGCAACCAAGTGTAATTATTCCTATTTTCATAACGCTACTATTCTATCACATAAATTCAAAAAAGAAAATAAATATTTTTATATTGCTAATCTTTTTTTTAAGCATATAAAAAGCAGGCAACTGCTGTCTGCTTTTATTTGTATTTTTTAGATTAATATAATTGCTGAATTTTGTTTTTAAGTTCTCCAAACACAAATTGAATTGAACGGAACTTTTTTGTTAATTCATCAAATGCAGTTATAAGCGCACTTATAATTTTTACGTCTCTATACTTTGTGCTATATTTAATTGTCTTTAAAATGTACAAAAGCTCTTCTCTTAAATAATCTTTAACATGACGCTCTGCATAAACACTACTTTCTACATTTGCACATATGTCAGCAATATCCGCCCAAACATCATTTTTCTTTATACTTTCTTGCATTGCACTTTGAAAATTTGAAACTGGTGCTTCTTGTTCGTCTATATTTCCATACAAATTGTTTGCAGTGTTTAAATTATCAAAAAGAGTTGTTTGATTCTCATTTACTTGTTTGTCATTGCCTTCGAAAGAATCATCATAACTTGCACTTTGATTTTCAAAGACAGGGTTTTGTTGTAAGTCTGCCCTATAGTTTTCTGTCATTGTTTCAACTGCTTCCACCCCTTGTCCTTCAAGACCAAAATGCATTGCGATTGTATCTTTGAAAGGAACAAGCAAGTTGTTTGCAAAATTTTGATATGCGTCTGTGTTTGATGCGATTCTGAAATTTTCATTTATAAAAGAATAAAAATCAAGACGTTTTGCATCGCACTCAACAAGCAAACAGAAAACAAATGCAACAAGTTTTTTAGGCTCTTGCGGAACAGCAAAAACGCCACCATTAAGCCCGTTTTTAACTTCTGCTCTGTGATATTCCCTAACAAAATCAAAACCTGTCATACACTCGCTTATGTACCTATACAGTTCTTCACTGCTTGCAATCATATTTAATATCTTTGTAATTTTCACATCTGCCAAAATAAATTTGCCATTTGCCATGCTGTCGCAACTGGCCAAAAACTGTGAAATTTTTGAAAGTTCTTCGTTTGAAACTTGTATCATATATACTCCTACGCAAAATATTATATCACATTTTTTTTAACATAAAAAGATATTTTATTTACTTTATAAAAAAAGTGTGATAAAATTCAATTGTATATTAGGAGAACATTGTGAAAAAATCAACAAATTGGATGAACAACCCCATCTTTGTGCCTGACAACACGACAATGAAACTTATACTCTTGTTTGTGATGGACAAGATGGAAATACCGCTCACAGAAGACAGTATAATTGATATTTGCACAAGCAGAAACAACTGGCTGAGATATATGGATTGCAAAGATTGTATGTGGCAATTGCTTGAAATTGGCTATCTTGCCAAAACAAATATGGGTGATGCTGATAGATATAACATAACTTATGAAGGCAGAAATTGTTTGAGTAACTTTTACTTAAAAATTCCAATTTCCACCAGAGAAGAAATTACAACATTTGCAAAGGAAAACAGAATGGACTTTAAACGTGCACAGGAATATGTAGGCAACTACTTTAAAAACAATGATGGCTCTTATACAATCAGTTTAAAAATCAAAGACCCACTTGAAGCACAAAATTTGTTTGAACTAAAAATTGTATACCCTAGCAGAAAGGCAGCAATAGAAGCAACAAAAAAGTGGAAAAACGTTGCTCCACAAATTTTTGAAAATGTATATGAAACTTTGCTTTTTGAAGATGAAGACAAAAAGTAAAAATATAAAATAAATAAAAAAAACGGATTAGAAATTCTATCCGTGTTTTTTTATGCTAACTTAGAAAGTCCACCAATCATAAGTAAAACAAATGCAAACAAAATCAAAGCGAGACCTGCTATTTTGAGCATAATCAAAAGTTTGTCATCTGCTTTTACATCTTTTGTTTTTCTTACAAGCATTGTTACTCTTTTTGCAATCAATGCCAACGCAATTCCTACTGCTGCAAACACGATTGCTACGATATAAATTGGATCACTTAATACTTTTCCTAAATTTTCTAATAACATAGGTATCCTCCAAGCCATATTACATATTAAGTATAAAATAAAAAAAACAATTTGTCAATATCTCATTCAAAAAAAATATAATTGTTTTATAAAAAAACATAGTACATTTAAAGCGAATTCTAAATTACTATGTTTTTATTAATTTTAACTGGTTTTATCTCTTGTTTAAGAGTTTTTCAATAAGGCATACTCCCCCATACATTATTCCTGCAAGCAAACATAAAATCAGCACACTTGTCATAACAAGGTCAAGTTTAAATACCTGGCTTCCATAGACAATCAAATAACCAAGACCTGCTTTGCTGACAAGATATTCACCCATAATTGTACCAACCCAAGTCATGCCAACATTTATTTTAAGCACACTCAAAAATTCTGTCCTTGCATTGGGAATAATCAGTTTGGTAAGTATTTGAAATTTGTTTGCGCCCATGCTTTGCATAAGAACTATTTTATCTTTGTCACAAGCCAAAAACGCATTTAAAAGTGAAATTATTGTTATAATTATCATAATGAGTATTGCCATAACAATTATTGCCTTTGTGCCTGCACCAAACCAAATTATAATAATGGGACCAAGTGCAATTTTAGGTAAACTGTTAAGCACAATGATATAAGGTTCCAAAATATCTCTAAGTTTATCGTTCCACCAAAGTATAATTGCTATCAAAAAGCCTAAAAATGTGGCAATCAAAAAGCCAACAAGTGCCTCAAAGAAAGTTATTGCAATGTGATAAAACAGATTGCCCGAGGCAAGCAAATCACCAAATGTTTGCACAATTTTAATTGGTGAACTAAATACAAACACATTTATTACTCCGGTGCTAGCGAGCAGTTGCCAAATTGCAAAAAACAAAACGATAATCAATATTTGCATTGATATCACAAATATTTTTCTGTTTTTTTGCCTTTTTAAATATTGTTGTCTTGCTTGTGAAATTTCTCTTCTTTTGTTCATCTATCTAACTCCTTCCATATATTATTAAATTCCAAAGAAAAATCTGGACTTTCTCTTCTCTTAAGTGGAGTTTCACCTTTGATATTTATTTTGCGTATCTTTTTTATGGTGGCAGGTCTTTTTGTAAGTACTATAACTTTATCTGCCATGCTTATTGCTTCGCTTATATCGTGAGTTACAAGTATTGCTGTTTTATGCTCGTTCTTTATTATGTTATAAACATCATCACAAACACTTAATCTTGTTTGAAAATCTAGTGCACTAAATGGCTCGTCAAGAAGAAGTATTTGTGGCATGAGTACAAGAGTTCGGATAAGCGCCACCCTTTGTCGCATTCCACCACTAAGTTCTCTTGGCTTTTTGTTTACAAAGTCAATAAGTCCATATTTTTCTATTAGTTTTTTTGCATACTCTTGCTGCTTTGATGTGTTTTGCTTTTTTATCTCTAAACCAAGCATTATGTTTTGCCAAACTGTTCTCCACTCAAAAAGTTCGTCTTTTTGAAACATATAACCAATGTATGTTTTGCTTTCGTAGATATTTTTACCGCCAATAAATACTTTTCCAGAAGTAGGTTTTAAAATTCCACTCATAATTGAAAGCATTGTCGTTTTTCCGCAACCACTTGGGCCTACAATTGCAACAAAGTCACCCTCTTTTACGCTTAAACTGAAATTCTTTACCGCTTCGGTTTCTCCATTTTTTGATTGATAAATAAGCCCAACATTATCTAGTTTCATAATTTCTTTATCCATAGTATCTCCTAAAATTTCTTTGTCCTATTTCATTATATTTTTATGTAGTGATTAATGTGACAACCTATTATACACAATAAAATTTGACAAAAATTATAATAAATGATATATTTGCTTCTTGATTAGGAGATTTTATGGAATCATCTTTAAATTGTTTTATACAAATCAAAAATGCACAAAGAATTGCAATTATCACACATAAAAACGCAGATACAGATGCTTTGGCATCTTCTATTTCGTTGAAAAGAATAATTAAAGATAACTTTGAAAAACCAGAAAAAAAATATGTCGTAGACATATTTACTGACTCAATTGAATTTAACAAAAAAGATGACTACATTATTCAAAATGACGAATTCAATAAACAAACTTGTGATAACTATGACCTTGCGATTGCTCTTGACTGCACAAACAGAGACAGAATGGGAATCTATGACAAAATTTTTAAAAAAGCAACTGACACATTAAACATAGACCATCACTCAACAAACGATAGATTTGCAAAGAATAATATCATTGCCAGCAACTGTTCTAGCACAAGTGAAATTATATTTATTTTGTTTATTCAGATAAACAAGCTTAAATGCTCTGCTGGAACTATGAGCGTTATATATTCTGGTATAATCACAGACACAAACAATCTATCACAAAACATGGGTCCAAAAACTTTTGACGTAATAAATATTTTAAACAAACTTACTGCAAAAGAAGGTATTGAACTTGAACAAGTAAGAAATTATTATTTCAAAAGCAACACAAAAGAGCAAAATGCTTTGCTTGCGCATGCACTTAGCAGTCTTGTTTATTCTGATGATGGAAAAATTGCAATAATGAAAATTGAAAAAGAAGACTTTGAAAAAACCAACACAACCATGAACGACACTTTAGGAATTGTTGACTATGCAATCAACACTCAAGGCGTTGAAATTGGCATAATCTTTATCAATCAAGGCGACGATACATATCACGTAAGTTTGCGTAGCAAAAACAACATAAATGTTGGAATTATCGCTCAACAAATGGGTGGCGGTGGTCACACTAAAATTGCAGCATTTCAAACAAAACAAAGTGATAATTTTAAATACATAAGAACAAAATTGATTGATATTTGTGAAAAAGAAATAATTAAAACAAGTGATTTGGAAGATGGCGATTTAACAAATTTATTTTCTGATATGTTTGCTGAAGACCAAAAAAATGATGATAATAAATAATATATAAAAACTATAATAATCTATAAAACATATAGAAAATTATAGTTTTTTGTTGCAAATTTTGCATGGTTTTAACTATTAACATTTTTTATGCTTTGTGAATAAACTATGTTGGAGGTTTTATGAAAAGATTTTTTTCTATTTTTTTGGTCGCAGTTATGCTTTTGTCAACAACTCTGTTTGCAGTTGGTTGTGGAAAACAAACAAAAAAAGTTATCAGAATAAACCAAGTAACAAACAGCATTTTTTATGCTCCGCTTTACATTGCAATAAACAATGGTTATTTTGAAGATGAAGGCTACTCTGT
>JAFYCH010000077.1 GCA_017539765.1 Clostridia bacterium | reverse complement strand
TGTAAACGAAAATTCACCACTCATCAAAAGTGTAATAAAGATATATAGAAACAAAGGTGTGGAGTACGATGACCTATTTCAACTGGGTTGTTTGGGATTTGTCAAGGCAATAAACAACTTTAACGAAAGTTTTGGTGTAAAGTTTTCCACATACGCCGTGCCAATGATTGCAGGAGAAGTCAAAAGGTTTTTGCGAGATGATGGGTCAATAAAAGTGAGCAGAGCACTTAAAACACTAAATATTCAAATAGAAAAATATATTCAACAGTACAGGCAAAATCATATTGACAGCCCAAGTATTGCCGAACTTTCCAAGCACTTTGGTGTTGATGAAGAAGAGATTGTTTATGCCATGGACAGCCGAAAAGCCTTGCTTTCTCTTGACGATAAGCAGGACGAAACAAATCCAAATTCAAGAACAATAATGGAAAGCATTGAAGACGTAAACCACACAGACAACTTTATTGACAACATAGTGCTTAAAGACCTCATCAAAGAACTGCCAGACAAAGACAAAAAGATACTTGCACTCAGGTATTTTGAAGACAAAACCCAAAGCGAAATTGCAGGAATTTTGAATGTAAGTCAAGTTCAAGTGAGTAGGCTAGAAAATAAGATAATAAACAAACTAAAAAACAAGTTTAAGCAATAATAAAATATTTTTTTCATATCTAAAAAATAGCAGTCAATATTCTGCTATTTTTTTATAATTTATAGTTTAAAATTTCTCATCAAATTGATGTCCAATATAGTCACTATTCTGAGTTTGCATAGTAGTGTCATTATTTTGTGTGTTATTGATTAAATTTTCATTTTGCATAGTAGTGTTTTTGTCAGTATTTTCGGCACTTTTAGCAAAATTTTGGTTTTGGTTATAAACTTTACTTGTTACGTTATTTTCAGCAACATTTTGATTGTTTTGTGTCAAAATTTTTTCATCATTTGCTGGCACAACTTCAGCATTATTTTTCTCATCTTCTGTTGTTTGATTTTGATTGTTTGTTATTGCTTGATTTTCAGTGTTGTTAGCCGTATTTAAATTCGCTTCATTTTGAAGTATCCCGCTATTTGTAATTCCATTTCTTCCGTTGCCTGGCAAATAGTTAGGCGAGTAGGTGTCGATGTTTTTTATAATACTTCTGTATGTGTCAATGTTTCTTGGTGGATATGGCATATTTCCATTGTAACCATAACCATTATAATTTGGCATATTATTATAATTTACACCATTTGGATTTTGCGCGTTTTGATAAGGATAAGTATTTGGATTTTGCACATTGTTTGGTGCAACTGGTTGATTGTTTTGTCTGTTTTCAAAACTACTGCTTTGATTGTCGTTTAATTGATTGTTATTTTGATTGTTTCTGTTATCTACAACAACTGGTTTTTCTTCCAAATTACCTCTATATCTTTTTGGTGTTTGATTGTTTGTTATGTTCTTATTAGTCGTAGTATTGTTAGTTTTTGTCACATTTTTCTTGACATTTTGGCTTTTTGTATTGTTTATATTGTTAAATTTTTTTACATTGGTTTTGTTGTTGCCATTGGTTTGATTCTTTGTGAGTGTGTTCATTTTTTTTGCTGTAGTATTTTGATTTCTCGTTTTATTTTTAACAATTGGGGTAGAACCATTTAAGTAAGTATCTTCTTGTCTTTGTTCTTCAGCAAGTTTTTGCTGTTCTCTCAAAATATCTTGTTGATTGCTTTTGTTCTTTTCTGCAGCCCTCATATCTACATTTGTTTTGTTGATTATGTCGCAAAGACAGCAGAGATTATCGTTGCAATCTTGCAAATATGAAAGTCTGCTTTCAAGTGCACTCAAAAGTTTGTCATAAGCATTTTCGATATCGGTCATATTTTTGCCAAAATTCTCTTTAAGTCTCAAAATTTCTCTTTCTTTCAAGGTTAAATTTGACCTTGTTGAACTTAGACGCTTTGTGCAATTTGATAACTCATTTAAACAATTATTGCACTCATTTATTTCATTGTCATTAAGTTTTATTGTGCCATCTTTAAGTTTTGAACTCAAAGTCTTGCACTCATTTATGTTTTGCTTAAGCATTGATTTTTGGTTTTTAATCTCTGCATTACAACTGATGCAATCTGCACATTTATTATAACAACTTTCAACTCGGTTTAAGTATTTATCAAGCCCGTTTCTAGTAAAACTGTCTGAAACTTCATTCACATACTTTGGTGTGTAAGA
>JAFYCH010000076.1 GCA_017539765.1 Clostridia bacterium | reverse complement strand
TCAAAATCTTCATCAGTTTTATTTCTAACTCTTAATTGAAAAATATATTCATAAGCGATTGTGCTTGTTCTTTGATATGTAATAAACTGATATTCAACATATTTACCGTTCTCTACAGTGTTGTTATTAGCACAACCACAAAGCATTAATGGTGCCAATAAAACTAAAGCCAAGAAAACAAAAAGTATTTTTTTCATCGCTTTTTCCTCCTCGCGAGTTTAGTGTAACATATGTTCACTCATATGTCAATATGTAACACAAAAAAGAGAGCAAGTGCTCTCTTATTTTTACTTCTTTTCTTCTTTTTTTGCTACTATTTCTTCGCCATCATAGTATCCACAATGTTTGCAAACCTTGTGTGGTTCTTTAACTTCGTGGCAATGAGGACATTCCATTATAGAAGGTGTAGAAATTTTCCAGTTTGCTTTTCTGGAATTACGCCTTGCTTTGGAAACCTTTTCTTTTGGAACAGCCATTTTGCACCTCCTAAATTCTTAATGCTGTGCTATTATAACTCAAATTTTTTTATGTGTCAATCACAATTTTTATATTTTGTAAAAAACATTTATTTTTTTAAATTTGACACGAGTTCAACAGTCTCTTTTGCAATTGCAAGTTCTTCATTTGTAGAAATTACATAAACTGGAATTGCACTGTCTTTTGATGTAAGCAAACCATCTTCGCCTCTAGGAATTGAATAGTTTGCATCTTTGTCAAACTTAATGCCCAAATATTTGAGACCTGTGAGAACCATTTCCCTGAGCTCTGGTGTATTTTCACCAATACCTGCAGTAAAGCAAATTCCGTCAACACCATCAAGTGCTGCTGCATATGCTCCAATATACTTTTTAATTCTGTATGCAAGCATTTCAAGTGCAAGCACCGCTGCCTTGTCGCCTTTTTCATACATTGCACAAATATCTCTCATATCACTACTCCTTTCTGTGATACCCAAAAGACCACTCTTTTTGTTTAAGATATCTGTAACTTGGTTTACATCTAAGCCTGTCTTTTTGCACAAGAATTGAATAACGTTTGCGTCAATATCTCCGCATCTTGTACCCATAATAAGACCCTCAAGTGGTGTAAAGCCCATTGATGTATCAATACATTTGCCGTCTTTAATTGCTGTGATACTGCTTCCATTTCCGATATGGCAAGTGATAAGTTTGCACTTATCAAATGGAACGCCCATATATTCAGCAAGTTTTTGTCCAACAAATTTATGACTTGTTCCGTGAGCACCATATCTTCTTACAGCATAATCACGATAATATTCCATTGGAATACCATACAAATATGCATAGTCTGGCATTGTGCTGTGGAATGCTGTGTCAAATACTGTTACATTTGGAATTTGTGGTGCAACTTGAACGCAACCAATAATTCCGTCTGTGTTTGGAATTGCATGAACTGGTGCAAAATCAACAAGACCTCTCAAGTCGTCAATAACTTTTTGATTAACAAGTGTTGGTTTTGTGTACTCAGAGCCACCATGAACAACTCTGTGACCAATCGCATCAATTTCATCAATGCTTTTAATAACTCCAATTTGAGCATCAACAAGAGTATCTAAAATCAATTTGATTGCTTCGGCGTGGTTTGTCAACACTTTTGACAAAATTGTTTCTACGCCCTTTGCTTTATGCTTTAAAAAACTGCCATCAAGGCCAATTCTTTCAGCATTACCTTTTGCAATAACTTCTTCTGTGTCCATATCAAAAAGTTGATATTTCAAGCTACTGCTTCCTGCGTTTACTACTAATACTTTCATCTGTATCTCCTAACTCCTATATTATGACAAAAAAAAAGGCAAATGTAAAGTACTTTTATAAATTTACCCGCCTTATTTTTGTTATTATAGCCCTAAATCACCTTTTATCTTTTTAATTTTTGCATTTGTATATTTTTCGCCAAGTTTGATTGTGTTTTCTATCGCTTCTGGTGTATGGTCAAAAAAGCCATATTTTGGATTGTTGATTGTAATTTTTGTATTTGCTCTGTTTCTTCTTGATTTTTCATGCAAATATTGTGTAACGCCAAAACTTGACATAAGAATTTCAATTGTGTTTGTTGTTTTACCTGCAAGAAAATGGTCGCCAATACAATCTACACTAATCACATAATCTGCACCCATTTCAAAGCAGACATCTGCTGGCACATTGTTGACAACTCCACCATCAACAAGGAGCATATCACCCATTTTATATGGTGCAAAAAAGCCTGGCATTGATGAACTGCATCTTGTGGCAACAGAAAACTTTCCCGTTTTTATCACATACTGATTACCAGTCGAAATATCACAAGTCACACAAGCATATTGCTTTGGAAAATTTTCAATCTTTGCTCTGCCTGTAAGTTTATCAATAAAATTGATAAATTTTTTGCCTGCAATCATACCTTGCTTTAAAATTCTAAAAGCATTTATGTCTACAATATTCATAAGTTTAAACTTATAAGCATGCTGTTCAATTGTTGCTGGAGCCATTCCGCTTGCATAAAGTCCACCAATTGTGCTTCCCATACTTGTTCCCACAACAATATCTGGAACAATACCATTTTGCTCCAAAACTTTCAAAACACCAATATGAGCAAACCCCTTTGCTGCTCCACCACCAAGTGCAATTCCTATTTTTTTGCCGTCAATCATAAACACTC
>JAFYCH010000075.1 GCA_017539765.1 Clostridia bacterium | reverse complement strand
AGATAAAATTTAAGGTCTGCATTTGGAAGTACTACTGATCCAATATCTCTGCCGTCCATAACAACACTTTGTCTTGCTGCAATTTGTATTTGAATTTCTACAAGTTTTTCTCTGATAACCTTATGAACAGATATCTTACTGGCAAAATCACTGACTTTGTCAGTGTAAAGCATATCAGTGACATTTTGACCATCTAAAAATACAAGTTGGTTACCATTTTTATATTCAACATCAAGTTCTGTCGAATTGGCAATTTGTTGTGCGACGCCTTCATCTGTTGCATCCAAGTTGTTGTTTATGCACTTCAATGCAAGTGCTCTGTACATAGAGCATGTGCTTATATATGCAATTTCAAGTTATTTTGCAAGTGCTTTTGCAATTGTACTTTTGCCTGCTCCAGCAGGTCCGTCAATTGCTATTACTATCTTCTTTTTCATAATTACACCTATTTTATAAAATAAATTACTTTTTGTCAATTAAACATAGTGTTTAAAAAATGTTTTTTATGTGGTTATTTTTTTAAAAAAACCTTGGTGTCATTTATTATTTTTTCAACATTGTGGCAGTTATATTCTTTGCACTCAGGCATTGCCTTAAACCAAGTTATTTGCCTTTTTGCATAGTGTCTGCTGTTTTGTTTTATTGTTTCAACAAGTTCTTCTTTTGATAACTTGTTATCAAAATAGTCAAAAAATTCTTTATAACCTATGCCCTGCATACTTTGGTTTTGTGCTGTGAGATTATAATCTTTAATCAAGTTTTGCACTTCGTCTTCAAGTCCAAGTGCCATCATTTTGTCAACTCTGCTGTCAATTCTGGCATATAGCTCTTTTCTGTCATCATTAAGAAAAATTAACATGTAATCGTATTCACTGACAAGTTCTGTTTTGATTGATGATTTTTTCTGACCAGTTAATTCATATATTTCAAGTGCTCTGATTATTCTAAGTGTGTCTTTTGGGTGAAGTTTTGATGCACTTTCTGGATCAACTTTGCTCAGGAGTTCCAGCAATTTTTCTCCGCCTTGTTCATCGGCTATCTTTTTATATTTATTGCGTATTTCGTCATTTTTTTGACTATTTCCAAGCTCCAGCGGAAACAGAAGACCTTTCATATATAATCCTGTTCCACCGACAATAATTGGCAGTTTTCCACGAGATAAAATATCTTGAATTATCTCTTTTGACATTTGTCTGTATTCCGCCATATCAAATTGTTCGTTTGGCTCTTTTATGTCAATCATATAGTGTTTTGCTTGTGATTGTTCTGTTTTGTCTGGTTTTGCAGAGCCTATGTCAAGGTGCTTATATATTGCAATGCTGTCGCAAGAAATTATTTCACCATCAAAAAGATTGGCAAGTTTTATTGCAAGTGCAGTTTTTCCTACACCTGTTGGCCCGCCAATGCATATTATTTTTGGTTTTTCATTATTTTCGTTTTGCATCAAAAGTTTCCTTTTTGAATTTATGATAAAAATTTAACAAATTAAACAATTCTTTTGAACCACTTTTCGATTTCAGTCTTTGTAAGTTCAACAACAACTGGTCTGCCGTGTGGGCATTGCAATTGCATTTTTTCTTCTTTCATTTGGTTTATCAATGTATTAACTTCACCTGCAGAAAGTTTTTTGCCTGCTCTTACAGCACATTTACAACTATGTTGCATAAGTTTGTTGAGAATTAAATCACTTTGTTTAAGAGTTTTCATATTTGTTAGGTCATGCAAAATTTCGTCAAAGAACTTTGATATGTTTAAGTCTGTTAAAACTGCTGGTATACTGTTTATCGCCATAGCATTGTTGCCAAATGGCTCAATTTCAAAGCCCAAAACTGAAAGTTTTGAAATATTTTCATCAACAAATTCATACTCTTGTCTGTTAAGGTTTATTACATAAGGACTTAACAAATGCTGTTTTGTCACATTTCTGCTGTCAACTTCTTTAACAAACCTGTCAAAAAGTAATCTTTCGTGACCAGCGTGCTCATCTATGATATAGACTTTATCGCCTTTTTCCACAATAAGATAAAGTGCAAAAATCTGTCCAACAAACTTTATGTCAGAATTTTCAAAAAATTCTTGTGTTTTTGTCTTTTGATTTTCTTCTTGTTCTGTTTCGTCAAGCATTGTTTGCTTGTTTGCGTTCATAAGGACTTTGTTTAATATGCTGTTATTTGGCTCTGAAATAACACATGTTGACATATTAACTTTTCTGTTAAATAGGTCAAAACCAAAACTTACACCTTGTTTTTCTTCTTTTTGGTCTTCAGCTTTTGTATCTTCAAAAACAGGGTTTGGTTGTTCCGGCTTTTTTGCTAAAATTTCTACAACTTTTGTTTGCATAGCACTGTTTTCGTCAGTATTTTCGGTGCTATGCATAACAAAACTTACACCTTCGTTCACTTTTTTATAATCTGTTACAAATGTGTCTGGTGTGGTTATTTTGTCACAGTTATAAAGTGCTGTGCTGACTGCATTGTAAACATTTCCATATATCTCATTTGAGTTGTTGAATCTTACTTCCATTTTGTTTGGGTGAACATTTACGTCAAGTTTATCTAGT
>JAFYCH010000074.1 GCA_017539765.1 Clostridia bacterium | reverse complement strand
TGCCTTGTTCATTTGCTTTTACGTAGCCACCGCAAGACAAAATATCAACATAGTTAGCAACTTCTGCATTGATGACACCTTTTTCAAAATCAGTATGAATTTTTCCTGCTGCCTGTGGTGCTTTTGTACCAATTTTGATTGTCCACGCTCTTGTTTCTTTTTCGCCTGCTGTCAAGAAACTTATGAGTCCCAAAAGTTTATAACTTGCTTTAACCAAAATATCAAGTCCACTTTCTGTAATGCCCAAATCTGCATAAAACATCTCTTTTTCATCATCAGCGAGTGTGGCAATTTCTTCTTCTATTTTTGCACAAAGCACAATAACTTCAGCATTTTCGTTCTTTGCTCTTTCTTTCACCATTTCAACATACTTGTTTTCCGGTTTACCTATTTCGTTTTCGCCAATGTTTGCACAATATAAAACAGGTTTGTTTGTTAAAAGAAAGAAACCCTGAACAATCTTCTTTTCTTCTTCCGTTAGTTCCAATGTTCTGATTGGAAGGCCCTTTTCAAGTTGTGCTATACATAGTTCCAAAAGACGTGCTTCGTCCTTTTGCTCTTTGCTGGCACTGCCGCCCTTTGCAAGTTTGTTTGCTTTTTCATATCTCTTTTGTGCAGTTTCTAAGTCTGCAAGTTGAAGTTCTGTGTTGATTACATCAATGTCATCAAGTGGGTCTACTTTGCTTGATACGTGCACAATTTTTGGGTCATCAAAACAACGAACGACGTGCACGATGGCATCAACTTCTCTGATGTGACTTAAAAACTTGTTGCCAAGACCTTCGCCTTTGCTTGCACCCTTTACAATACCTGCAATATCAACAAACTCGATGACTGCTGGTGTTATTTTTTCGCTGTTATATAATTTACCAAGTTCATCAATACGTTTATCTGGAATCGCAACAACACCAACATTTGGCTCTATGGTGCAAAATGGATAATTTGCACATTCAGCCCCAGCTTTTGTGATTGCATTAAAAAGTGTACTTTTGCCGACATTTGGCAATCCTACAATACCTAATTTCATAATATCTCCAATATGCTAATTTTTAAGCAACAATATAATAACATTAAAATTATTTTTTTGCAAATAAAAAACAAATTTAAAAATTTTTAATATTAAATATTTCAATATATGGACGCTTATGTTATAATATGAATATGAAAAAAACAAATGAAGAAAAAATTATTGATTTAAAAAGAAGAAAAATTAAAACTAAAAACTTAAAAAAAATACTACCATTATATACTAAGCATAAAGGCTTGTTTATTTGTTTACTTTTGGTTGTTATAATTTCTGGAATAATAGGTATTGTTGAACCAATACATGCAGCAAAAGGTTGGGCATATTTGGCTGAAGGAGAATTTGAACTCGCGATTAAATATATGCTGATTATGTTTGCACTTGGTTTTGTCAATGTCATACTTAGAGGGTTTAATGACTTTTTGTGCGTAAAAATGAATTTAAAAATTAAGTTCGACTTAACAAACAAAATTATAACTGCTATAAATGACACAAAAATGAAAGTTCTTGATGGTATTGGACTGGGTGCAATAACTGACAGAATGTCAACTGACATAGGACGAGTAAGTCAAGTTTATTTTGACATTTTGGGTATCTTTTTTGGAATAATAACAAATGTTGTATTTTTGGTTTACATAGCGTTCCTAAACATTTATATGTTTTTTGTTATTTTGGTATATATTGTTTTGCTTTATATTGTTTGCACATTTCGATCAAGAAATTGGATTAGAGGTTGGCAAATAACCAAAAAAGCACACGATATTGCAAGAATTTCTTACTTTGAAC
>JAFYCH010000073.1 GCA_017539765.1 Clostridia bacterium | reverse complement strand
TAGCACTCTTCTTGTTTGACTGCTAATATTATAGCACATAAATTTTGTTTGTCAACAATTTTATGCAACTTTTTTAATTTTTTTCAAAAAAAATTTTTTTATTCAACTTTTGATTTTGCTTGTATATTTTCAAATTAAGTATTGCAAGAAATTCTAATATGTGATAATATATAGATATAGGGGAAATTATGAAAGCAGAGAATAGTATTTTTATAACCTTAGAAAATGAAAATTTATTTGATAAAGATTATGCTTTTGTAAAGAATAAACTTTGCACAATTTTTGGTTTAAAAGCAAAAGAGATTGAAAAACAACTCAAAGTTTTGCAAACAAAAAAACTTATTGATATAGAAAATGGAAAAATTGTTAAATCGCAAGATATATTTACAGAAACCGTGCAAGCAAATGAACAGCAAAAAGTACACACAAAAAAAGCTAAAACAGAAATTAAAGACGAGTTATTGCTTGGCACTTTTGTAAAGCAGGAAAATGATGAAGTTGTTGTTAGACTAAGAGACAGGCGTTTGCCAGTTTGCAAAGTTGAACAAACACAAGAAGTAAAAAATAGTATTGGCAAAACTTGTGTTCTTAAAGTTAATGGCAAACAAAAAGAGTTATTTGGTGAAGTTCAAAACATTTTTGGTTTGGCAGATGACCCTATTTCTGAAAATAATGCAATTGCACACAAATACGGCTTTTCTAAAAAATTTTCAGAAAAAGTGCTTGAAGAAGCAAGAAGAATTCCACAATACGTGACAGAAGAAGATAGAAAAGGTAGAAACGACTTGGAGCATTTGCCAATTATCACAATTGATCCTCCTCATGCCTTAAATTTAGATGATGGAATTTATGATGAGCCAATCAAAAATGGTTTTAGAACATATATTGCAATTGCTGATGTTTCTCATTATATTAAACATGGTTCAGAACTAGATAAAGAAGGTTTAAGGCGTGCTATTGATGCATATTTGGGTGGTGGAGTTTTTCCAATGTTTCCACCGGAAATTGCCAATGGAATATGTTCTCTTAACGAAAATGTTGCACGTCTTGCGGTTGTTGCAAGTTGCGATATTGATTATAACCGCAAAACAATTACTAATGAAAAATTTCAACTTGCAGTTATAAAAGTTAAAAAAGCTTATACTTATGAAGAAGCGGAAAAGACACATTTGTGTCAAGATGGTTTTGATGAAATAAATAAAGATACAAAAAAGTATCTTGACTTTATGTACAAAAACACAAAAGTTTTTGAAGAAATGTTTAGCGGTATGCTGGAATTTGATGATTATGAACCACAGTACAAATTCAGTGCAGATGGCACTAAAGTTGAAGATATATCCCTTTCTAACGGTGAGTATTCACATAATGTCGTAAAATTCAGAATGATGCTTAAAGATATATTGTGTGCGAAATATTTTAAAGAACATAATCTTAAGGGGCTTTACAGAATTCACGAAAAACCAACGCAAGAAAGATTTAATGCTTTGATTAAGATACTTAAAAAGTTTAATATAGATTATAACTTACAAAATACAACAAAGAGTTTTCAAGGTTTGATTGAAGTTATCAAAAAACATCCAGCAAGACATTATTTGATGGTTGAAACTGTAAAAACTTTGACAAGAGCTAAAACAGTTGTTTCACCCGTAGATATTTCACATTTTGGAATTGGAATAGAAAAAGGCGATTGGGGTTATATGTTTTCAACTTCTCCAATCAGAAGAGAAACTGACCTTATTAATCAACGTGAATTAAAAGCAAGCTTGTTACATCAAAAGTCACCTCATACCGAAAAATTTTTAAATACTTTTGCAGAATATTATAATATTCAAGAAAAGAAGGCAGATGATGCAGAGGCAAAAAGTGATAAATATCTCGCTTGTATGTGGGCAAATGAACATAAAGGTGAAATACTTGAAGGATATATTGAACAAATAAATAATTCATTTATCAATGTTATAACTTCAAACGGAACAGTTCCTGTTTTAATTTCCACATCAAATCTTAAAGATGACGCTGGCGATGGTTTTAAAATTTCAAAAGACAATATGAGTTTGGTTGGCAAAAGCAACAAATACACACTAGGTGAAACAATTAAGTTTAAGATTCATAATGTTGATTTTGAAACTCAAACAACCTATGGAAACAACAAACCTGAATTTTCAAAAGTTAAAGATAAACCATCTAAAGTTGAACAAGAAAAAGAATTGACAAAATAAAAAATTAGAAAATCCTGACTTTCGTTGTTAGGATTTTTTTGTGTATTTATTCAACTGTGACAGATTTTGCTAGGTTTCGTGGCATGTCGGGGTTGTGGCCAAGTTTTGTTGCGGTGTTGTAAGCAAGCATTTGCATAGGAATTACGGAAACAATTTCAATCAGGTTTTCATCTATGTATGGAAGTGATATTTTGAAATCTATTTCATTGCTATTTAGTAGTTCATCAAATTGAGTTATCACGGCAATTTTTCCATCACGAGACTTAATTTGTTTTATGATGTTCATATTTTTTGAAAGCAAGTTTTCTTGCACTGCAAAAACAAAAGTGAGTGAGTTTTTGTCAACAAGAGAAATTGTGCCGTGCTTGAGTTCTCCGCTTGGGTACGCCACGCAGTTTATGTATGTTATTTCTTTAAGTTTAAGTGCAGCTTCCATTGCGGTTACATAGTCTAAACTTTTGCCAAGCATAAACACATTTTTTGCGTTTATAACTTCTTTAACCAAAGTTTTGGATTGTTGATTAAAATTGTTGGTATCAATAAAATTACATAAATTTTGCAGTTTTTTAATATTTTTTTGCAATTTTTTGCTTATTTTCTTATTTTTTTCATCTATTTTTACATTTTTGTAATCATTATTCAAATATCTTTCTTTTGCTTTTTTGAAGAAAGTTGTTTTTTGATTATATAAAAATTCTGCAAAAATATGAAGTGCTACAAGTTGACCTATGTATGCTTTTGTGCTGGCAACAGCAATTTCAGTACCACAGTTTATGGGTAGGGTATAGTCACAAATTTTTGTTATGTTGCTTAAAACAACATTTGTTATGCACACAGTTTTTGCACCATATTTTTTTGCGATGTTAACTGCACTTATCGTGTCTGCAGTTTCGCCACTTTGACTGACGAATATGCAAAGTGTGTTTTTTGTGATTGTTTGCGTGGTGTAAATAAATTCGCTTGCAATTTGGCTTGTTGCATCAAAGCCATAGTTTTTCAAAAGTATTTCACCCACTTTGCATGCATGATAACTTGTGCCACATGCAACTAGCAAAATTCTTTCAACAAAGTCAAAATAGCTCTCGTTTATTTTTTTAAGCGGACTATTTTTTGATAAGTATATTTTTGTTGTGTTTTTTATGACCTGTGGTATTTCATAAATCTCTTTTATCATAAAGTGAGGGTAACCTTGTTTTGTTGCCGATGCTATATTTTTTTGAAGATTTTTGTATTCAATATTTTTTTGCTTAAAGTCT